>CAYRQC010000559.1:0-6661 GCA_964426265.1 uncultured Phycisphaerales bacterium
GTCAAGATTACGCTCGGCCCCAAGGGACGCAACGTCGTGCTCGATAAGAAGTTCGGCGCGCCCACGATCACCAACGACGGCGTGACGATCGCCAAGGACATCGAGCTCCAGACGCCGTTCGAGAACATCGGCGCCCAGCTCGCCAAGGAGATCGCGTCGAAGACGAACGACGTCGCGGGCGACGGCACGACGACGGCGACGATCCTCGCCGAAGCGCTCTACAAGGAGGGGCTGAAGCTCCTCACCGCCGGTGTGAATCGCGCGGCGCTCGTCCGCGGCATGAAGCAAGCGTGTGGGGATGTCGTCGACGCGCTGAAGGCGATGAGCAAGAAGGTCTCCGGAAGCAAGGAGATCGCCCAGGTTGGCGCCATCTCGTCGAACAACGACGCCGAGACCGGAAAGATGATCGCCGACGCCATGGACAAGGTCGGCAAGGATGGCGTCATCACGATTGAAGAAGGCAAGACGCTCGAGACGACGATCGATGTCGTGGAAGGCATGCAGTTCGATCGCGGCTTCCTCTCCCCGCACTTCGTGACGCAACCCGAGAAGATGACCTGCGTGCTCGAGAACGCACTGGTCCTGATCCACGAGGAGAAGATCAGCTCGATCTTGAAGCTCGTGCCGTTGCTGGAGAAGGCGAGCAAGGCGGGCCGCCCGCTGCTGATCATCGCCGAGGAGATCGAGGGTGAGGCGCTCGCGACGCTGGTCGTGAACAAGCTGCGCGGGATCCTCCAGTGCTGCGCGGTCAAGGCGCCCGGCTACGGCGATCGGCGCAAGCAGTACCTCGAGGACATCGCGATCCTGACCGGCGGCACCGCGGTCATGAAGGACCTCGGGATCGAGCTCGACAAGCTCGACCTGAACCGCCTGGGCAAGGCCAAGAAGGTGACGATCGACTCCGAGCACACGACGATCATCGGGGGCGCCGGCAACTCCGCGAACGTCTCCGGGCGCATCAAGCAGATCCGCCGCGAGATCGATGCGGCGACCTCCGACTACGACAAGGAGAAGCTCCAGGAGCGGCTGGCCAAGCTTGCGGGTGGCGTTGCGCAGGTGAGTGTCGGCGGCGCGACCGAGACCGAGGTGAAGGAGAAGAAGGCGCGCGTCGAGGACGCGCTGCATGCCACACGCGCCGCGGTCGAAGAGGGGATCGTGGCGGGCGGCGGCGTCGCACTGCTGCGCACGCGCAAGGTGATCGCCAAGAAGGCGCACCCGACCGGCGAGGAGCTCTTCGGCTACCAGATCGTCGAACGGGTGCTCGCGATCCCATGCCGCACGATCGTCGACAACTCCGGCTTCGATGGCGCGCTCATCGCGAGCCAGGTCGAGGCCGCGAGCGGCGGAACCGGCTTCAACGCCCTGAGCGGAGAGATGTGCGACCTCATCGAGGCCGGCGTCGTCGATCCGACCAAGGTGGTGCGCGCCGCGCTGCAGAACGCCGTGAGCGTCGCCACGCTGTTGCTCTCGTCGGATGCACTGATCACCGATCTCCCGAAGAGGGAGAAGTCGGGCGGCGGCGGCGATCAGGGCGGCGGCATGGATGACATGGACATGTAGCCCGCGGATCCAATCGATCAGTCGCTACACGCTCTCGACACTTTCAATACAACACACAACCCAGAACACACACACACTCAAGAGGAGTGAGCCATGGCGAAGTTCCGACCGTTGGATGACCGGATCGTGGTCGAAGTGCTCGACGCCGAGGAGCGTACCGCTGGTGGCATCGTGCTGCCCGACGCAGCCAAGGAGAAGCCGCAGCGCGGCACAGTGACGGCCGTCGGGCCGGGCCGGCTGCTCAAGAGCGGCATCCGGGCCGAGGTCGCGGTGAAGCGCGGTGACACGGTGCTCTTCGGGAAGTACGCCGGCACCGACGTCACCGTCAGCGGCCAGGAGTTCAAGATCCTGAAGGAAACCGAGGTTCTCGCACGCGTCGAGACCGCCTGATCGCGCGGACGACGGCGTGCGGACGACGTAGCTCGCGAACCCCATTGCAACGCGGCAGGCGCGCCACGACGTAGCCGCGCCGCCCCCCATACCTCCCATCACTCAAGGACGACGGAACCAAAGCACCATGGCGAAGCAGATCCTGTTCGACGATGACGCACGCCGGAAGATGCGCGATGGCGTGCAGGCGCTCGCGCGGGCGGTGAAGGTCACCTTCGGCCCGGGCGGCCACACGGTGATCATCAAGAAGTCGTACGGTGGTCCCTCGATCACCAAGGACGGCGTCACGGTCGCGAAGGAGGTCGAGCTCGAGGACCCGTTCGAGAACATGGGCGCGAAGCTCGTCGTTGAGGTGGCGAAGAAGACCGGTGACGCGGCCGGCGACGGCACGACGACGGCGACGATCCTCGCCGAGTCGATCTTCTCGGAGGGGCTGCGCTTCCTCTCGAGCGGCGTCAACCCGACCGTGCTGAAGCGCGGCATCGACAAGTCGGTCGCTGCCGTCGTCGAGCAGCTCAAGCTCATGGCGAAGAAGATCAAGGGGCGCGACGAGATCCAGCAGGTGGCCACGATCGCCGCCAATGGCGACACCCAGATCGGTGAGATCCTCGCCACGGCGATGGATCGCGTCGGCCAGGACGGCGTGATCACCGTCGAGGAGAGCAAGTCGACCGAGACCGCCGTCGAGCTGGTCGAAGGGCTGCGCTTCGACAAGGGCTATCTCTCGCCCTACTTCATCACCAACGTGCAGGCGATGACCTGCGAGATCGACGATCCGCTGCTGCTGATCCACGAGGCGAAGATCTCGAACCTGCGCTCGCTGCTGCCGCTGCTCGAGCAGGTGGCGCAGTCGGGCAAGGCGCTGGTGATCATCGCGGAGGACGTCGCGAGCGAGGCGCTCGCCGCCCTGGTCGTGAACCGGCTGCGCGGCACGCTGCAATGCGTCGCCGTCAAGGCGCCGGGCTTCGGCGATCGCCGCAAGGCGATGCTGCAGGACATCGCGATCCTCACTGGCGGATCGTTCGTCAGCGAGGACCTCGGCAAGAAGCTCGAGTCGCTGACGCTCGCCGAGCTCGGCTCGTGCAAGCGAATCGTGATCGACAAGGACAACACGACGATCGTCGAGGGCGCCGGCAAGAAGGCGGCGATCAACCAGCGCGTCGAGCAGCTCCGCGCGCAGGTCGAGCAGTCGACCTCCGATTACGACAAGGAGAAGCTGCAGGAGCGGCTCGCGAAGCTCGCCGGCGGCGTGGCGGTCGTGAAGGTCGGCGCGCCGACCGAGGCCGCGATGAAGGAGCGCAAGGATCGCGTCGAGGACGCCCTCCACGCCACCAAGGCGGCCGTCGAAGAGGGGATCGTGGCTGGTGGCGGCGTCGCACTGCTGCGCTGCCTCGCGGCGCTCGACAGCGTCAAGCTCAAGGGCGACGAGACGTTCGGCAAGGAGATCGTCGCGAAGGCGCTCGAGGCACCGATCCGCCAGCTCGGTACCAACGCCGGGTTGGAAGGAACCGTGGTGGCTGCCGAGGTCAAGTCGCGCAAGGGCAACGTCGGCTTCAACGGGCTGACGGGCGACTACGAGGACCTGGTGAAGGCCGGAGTGGTCGATCCGGTGAAGGTCGTCCGGCTCGCCCTGCAAAACGCGGCGTCGGTCGCCGGCCTGATGCTCACCACCGACACGCTCGTCACCGACCTCAAGGAAAAGAAGAAGGCGGTCGTCGGCACGACGAGCTGAGCGCTGCCTGCACTGACTTCAGAGTGATGGAACGGCCCCGCGGGACGCGCGCAAGCGCCGGCTCGCGGGGCTGTTCACGAATCGGAACAACGGCAGCCCCGAACAACGGCAGCCCTCTCAACACGGCCAGCTCAGAGACGCGCGATGACGACCACTCGCGACTACTACGAGATCCTCGGCGTCGCGCGCACCGCCACGGCCGACGAGATCAAGAAGGCGTTCCGCAAGCTCGCCTTGCAGTTTCACCCCGACCGCAACAAGGACGACCCCGCTGCCGAGGCGAGGTTCAAGGAGGCGGCGGAGGCGTACGAGATCCTCTCCGACGTCGAGAAGCGCAAGATCTACGACCAGTACGGCCACGCAGGCGTCCGCCAAGGCGGTCACGCGCGCGGCTTCGGGAACATGCAGGACATCTTCCAGGCGTTCGGCGACATCTTCGGGATGGGCGGACGCAGCAGCGGTGGCGGCTCGGTCTTCGACGAGTTCTTGGGTCAGTTCTCCGGAACGCAGGGCGGCCCGCGCCGGCAGCGTGGCAACAGCCTCAAGTGCGAGCTCGAGATCACCCTCGATGAGGCGGCACGCGGGACCGATCGCACCATCGAGGTGACGCGCAACGAGAGCTGCAGCGACTGCAGTGGTAGCGGCGCCGCTCCCGGCAGTACCCCCGTCGTCTGCCCCACCTGCCGCGGCAAGGGAGTCGTCCACCAGTCGCAGGGCTTCTTCTCGATCCGCACCACGTGCGGCCGCTGCCACGGCGAAGGGGAAGTGGTCGAGCATCCGTGCCGCAAGTGTCGCGGCACCGGCACCGAGAAGGTCCGGCGCAAGATCCACGTCACTCTTCCGCCCGGCGTCGACAACGAGACGCAGATGCGCGTCAGCGGCGAAGGCGAGCCGGGTGCGCGCGGCGGGCCGCGGGGCGACCTCTACTGCGTCGTGCATGTGAAGCCGCATCCACTCTTCACGCGCGAAGGCGACGATCTCCATCTCGAGGTGCCGGTGAGCTTCGCCGGCCTGGTGCTCGGCACGAAGATCGACGTCCCGACCTTGGGCGGCCCCATCTCGATCGCGCTCGAGCCACGAACCGCTGCCAACACCGTCCGCCAGCTCCGCGGAAAGGGGATGCCGAGCCTGCGTGGCGGCCCCACCGGCGACCTGCTCGTGCGCCTGACGGTGGACATGCCCAAGAAGTTGACGAAACGCCAGGAAGAGCTGCTGCGCGAGCTGCAATCGATCGAAGACGAGAACGTCAGCCCCGAGCGCAAGAGCTTCCTCGGCAAGGTGAAGGACCTCTTCGGCTCCTGAAACGCCCCCCACATCCCATGACGAAGCCACGCGAAGCCCCCGAACCCACCGCATCGGCACCCAAGCCAGGGCCGGTTCCCGAACCGGTGCCGCCCACCGCCGACGGTACGGGCTCCACCTGGGCCACTGACGGCGGCGGTCAGGCACCCGCGGCCGACGCCAAGCAGGCGCGCCTTGACGCACTGGAAGCAGAAGTGCAGCAGCTCAAGGAGCGGCTGCAACAGGCGGCCGCCGACCGCGACAACCAGGCGAAGCGTTTCACCCGTGAGCGACAGGTCGTGCGCGACGAGATCACGGCGCGCCTCGGCCGCGAGATGATCGAAGTGCTCGACAACCTCGACCTGGTGTTGAGCTCGCTGCCGGAGGCGGAACAGGGCTCCCCGCTCGCGCAAGGTGTGCAGCTCACGCGGCTGGTCTTCCTCGAGAAGCTGCGCGTCTTCGGGATCGAGCCGCTCACTCCCATGAACCAGCCGTTCAACCCGTTCCAACACGAGGCGCTCTACGAAGAAGAGCGCACTGACGTCGCGCCGGGGACGGTCGTCGGCGAGATCACCCGCGGCTATCGAATGAGCAGCCAGACGGTGCGCGCCGCGAAGGTGCGCGTGGCGAAGGCGCCGAGCGACGCGCGCACCACCGCGGCCGACGGCGGCACGACCGAATCGACCTCCGCGTCGGCTCCCGCCGGCGAGTGAGCGACCCCCAGGACCACCATGCCAACCTACGACTACCGCTGCACTTCCTGCAACCACGCCTTCGAGCACTTCCAGTCGATGTCGTCGCCGTTGCTCAAGAAGTGCCCGAAGTGCGCCAAGTCGAAGCTCGAGCGGCTGATCGGCGCCGGCGCCGGGCTGCTGTTCAAGGGATCGGGCTTCTACATCACCGACTATCGCTCGAGCTCCTATCAGGACGCCGCCAAGAAGGACGGTGCGCCCGCGGCTGCACCAACCGGTGCGACCACGCCGCCCGCTACCGGCTCCGGCTCGAATGCGAGCCCGGCACCCAGCACGCCAGCAACCTCCGGATCGACTCCGCCCGCCAGCCCCTCGTCGACCCCATCCGCAACGCCGGCCGCTTCGACACCGGCAGCTCCAACGCACAGCGGCGGCAGCACCGGCAAGCCGGCCGCGCACTCCGGCTCGTCCAAGAAACGCAGCTGACGCCGAGACGCGAAGCGGGCGCGATTTCGCCTCAGCTCGCGCCGCCGCATCGGCCGACCGAGAATGGAGGCTCCCGCTCCACGAGGCTCGCGCGCTCCCCCGGTAAGCTTCCGCCCCATGAACGATCGATCGACGGCTCGACGCCTGCTGGCCTTGGCGTGCATCGGCTCGCTCGCTGCGTGCCAGGCGCCGGCGCCGATCGAGGCCACGGTGGAGTTCCAAACCGAGCGCGGCGTGGTGCGCGGCGTGTCGACCGAGGACGGGATCCTGGCGCTCGCCGATGTCGTGCCGGCGACCGGTGAGCTCTCGTTCCGCAGCCACTCCGGCAACGGCTTCTTCGACGATGTCGCACGCCTCGCGCGACAGGGCGACGCGCTCGCACTGCTGACGCCGGTCAGCTCGCGGCTGCACCAGGCCCGCTTCGCGATCTACCCCGCGGCGGTCGACGACCGCCTCTTCATCGAGACCCGCACCGGCGACCACGCCGACCTGCTCGAATGCCACCTCGCGGACGGCGGCC
>CAYRQC010000560.1:0-5903 GCA_964426265.1 uncultured Phycisphaerales bacterium
CGGAATGTTCGGGAACAAGGAGACGCCGAAGAAGCAACTGCCCCCGAAGCTCGGCCAGTTCGTGCGCCCCGATCCGAAGGGCAAGAACAACTACATCGTGATCACGCTCGATTCGTGCCGCTTCGACTCGTTCATGGCGGCGCAGCCGAAGGTGATGAGCAAGCTCGGCAAGGTCGAGAAGCGCTGGAGCTACGCGAGCTGGACCGCGCCATCGCACTACAACCTGCTCATGGGCCTCATGCCGCACACGTCGCCGCCGGGCGTCTTCGCCTCCGAGTACTACAAGGAGGACTTCCTCAACTACAACCGGCGGTTCGGCACCGATGGCATGGAGTTCGGGAAGCTCGTGCCTTCGCTCTACATGCCGACCTTCCTGCGGCGCGAGCTCGGATTCTTCACGCACGCCCGGGTGTCGTTGCCGGTGTTGAACCCGTCGACCTGCATCAATCGCGACTTCGACTCGTTCCAGCTCATGGACAAGCACAACGACATGGCGGCGATGCTGCCGACGCTCAAGTTCAGCGAGGAGCGACCGAGCTTCTACATGCTGAACGTCGGCGAGACGCACTACCCGTTCGCGCTCCCGACCGAGGACTCGAACAAGTTCCCGCGCATCAGCGGGATCAACGGCGTGCTGAAGGGCCTCGACAAGGAAGTCGTCGAGGGGCGGCTCGTCCACAAGAACGACAGCTTCTTCGTGCAGAGCGAGATGGACGAGCTGCGGCAGCGCCAGATCAACACGGTGCAGTACATCGACACCGTGATGGAGAAGCTCTTCGACATGTGCCCGAAGAACACCTACATCACCGTCACCGCCGACCACGGCGAGCTCTTCGGCGAAGAGGGCTACTTCGGCCACGGCCCGATCATGCACGCCAAGGTGCATGAAGTCCCCTTCGTCGAAGGCCAGATCCGCTAGCGGCGAAGGCCCGTCTGCTTCGTCGGATCGCCCTCGTTGGGTCCTGGCGGACCCAGACTTCGGGACGATCCTCCTCGCATCCGGGCCTTCGGCGCGTCGCGGATCTTCCGAGCGGACGTTCCGATCAACGAGCGGGGACCGGGTCGGGGCGGCGGAACATGCCGGGGTGGAAGGCGACGATGCGGCCAGTGAAGGCCGAGGCGGCGACGGTGAGTGGGGAGGCGAGGTAGAGCTTGCCGGGGCCGCTGCGGCCCTTGAAGTTGCGGTTGATGGCGCTCACGGTCACTTGCGCGGAGTTGATCGAGACGCCGGGGCCGCAGCCGATGCAGGCACCGCAGCCGGGGTGGATCACCTTGACGCCGACGCGCGCGAAGAGGTCGAGGTAGCCCTTGCGGCGCGCCGTCTCCTGGACGTCGACCGAGCCGAACTGCAGGAAGAACTCGACCCCCGGCGCGACCTTCCGGCCGGCACTGTCGGCCTCCTTGCAGACCGCGGCATAGAAGTCCACGTCATCGTCCTTGCCGGCCGTGCAGGAGCCGCCGTAGGCGATCTCGATGGCGGGAGCACCGAGCGCGTCGACGTAGGCGCCGTTCGTCGGGTCGGACGGGATGCCCCGATCGGGATCGCCCGGCGTCGCGACCATCGGCCGGATCGCGCCGAGGTCGATCGCATGGACGCCGCCGGCGTAGGTGGCGCCGGCATCGGGCTTCACGGCGGCCGCCGCGAGCTTCGCGCGATCGGCGCCGCTGCGCCGCGCCGCGATCCACGCGAGCGTCTGGTCGTCGCACTCGGCGATTCCGGTGAAAGCGGAGCACTCGGTCGCCATGTTGGTCAGCGTCGCGCGCTCGTCGATCGAGAGCGTCGCGAGCCCCGGCCCGCCGAACTCCATCACGCGGTCGAGCGTCTGCTGCTCGCGCGCGAACTTCCAGAGCAGGAAGAGCATCAGGTCCTTCGCGCTGGTGCCCGGCGGCAGGCGGCCCGTCAGCTCGAAGCGGATCGACTCCGGCACGCGGACGAAGGTGAAGCCGGCCTGGAGCAGCCCGGCGTACTCGGTCGCACCGCAGCCCCACGCGAGCGCGTTGCTCGCGCCGCCCATGCAGGTGTGGCTGTCGGTCGCGTTGACGATCTCGCCGGGGTTGATGAACTTCTCGCGCGCGATTTGGTGGCAGATCCCGGGCGACACGCCGTCCTTCGCGGAGTAGTCGAGGACGCCGGTGTGTTGCTGGAACTCCCGTTGCAGCCGGCGCAGCGTCTCGATCTTGGCCGCGTAGGGGGCCATGGCGGCGACGCCATCGGCGTAGATCAGGTGGTCCTCGAAGACGGCGAACCGCTCGGGATTGGCGAGGCGATAGCCGGGACCGAACTCCGCCTTCAGGAACTCGTGCACCTGCGCGGTGGTGAACTCGTGCGAGTAGCCGGCGTCGACCTTGATCAACAGCGCGTCGCCCGGCTTGACGTAGATCGCGCCGCCGCCGCCATTCGCGCCACCGTCGCCGAGCGCGTGGCGCGCGATGATCTTCTCCGCCATGGTCATCGGCCGGCGCGTCGTGGTCGGCGGCGGCAGCGTCACCTCGCCGCGCTTCTGCGCCGCCGCGAACTTGAAGAGGCCGCCGTGCTCGATGAGGAGCTTGGTGATCGGATCCTTGCCGCGCGTGAACTCCTCGATCGCGATGGCCTCGCCCGCCTGGAGGCGGCGCAGCATCGCGTGGTCGCCCATCAAGACACCCTGGTTGATGTTGTTGCGCGCGTGGATCGGCGCGAACGAGGCGGCGATGGCGAGCCGGATCCCCGACCACTTCTCGGCCTGCACCGCGGTCTCGCGCGAGGAGCCGGTGCCCTTGCGGTAGCCGCTGACGATCACCTCGAAGTCACCCTGTTGCAGCGCCTGCGGCCCGAACAACCGCTTGCCGTCGACGACGAGCCCGGCGTAGGCGTTCTTCGCGATCTCGGCCGGGTTGTGGTCGAAGCAGACCCAGGCCGGGGTCATCGCATCGGTGTTGACGTCGTCGAGCAGCGCCTCGACGCCCAGGTCATCCAGCGTGAGGTCGAGCTCTCCCGCAAGCTGCCGGCGGACGAGCTCGGGGTCCTTCGTCAGGAAGAGCACCCGTTTGCCGGGAGTGAGGGAAAACGTCTTCGAGGCGGGCATCACGATCGCCTGGCGGAAAATCGAAAGACCCCGCCGCCGCCTCTTTCAGGAGGCCGCGTCCGGGGCCAGAAGGGCGGGGATTCTAGCGCGGCTTTCGCCGGCGTGCCGGGGCTGGGATCAGCTCCGGGACAAGTAGGTGTACGACTCCATCCCTTCCTCGTACCGCTTGAGCAGCCGTCCCGACTCCTCGAAGGTGATCCGCCCGTTCTTGAGAGCCGCCTCGGCGGCCCGCCGCACGCGCTCCATCAGGTCGCGCTTGCTGTACTCGACGAAGGCGAGCACTTCGCTCACGCGATCGCCCTCGACCAGGTGGCGGATGTCGTAGGTGCCGTCCTCGGCGACATCGACATGGACCGCCGAGGTGTCACCGAAGAGGTTGTGTGGATCGCCGAGGATCTCCTGGTAGGCGCCGACCAGGAAGAAGCCGAGCTCGTAGGGGCCGCTGGTCGCATCGAGCGAATGGACCAGCAGGGTCTCGCGCACGTCTTTCAGGTCGATGAAGCGGTCGACCTTGCCGTCGGAGTCGCAGGTGATGTCGGCCAGCACGGCGTGGCGCGACGGCTTGTTCCGGTGGCCGCTGATCGGGAGCGTCGGGAAGAGGTGCTTGATCGCCCACGTGTCGGGCAGCGACTGGAAGATCGAGAAGTTGCAGAAGTAGGTGTCGGCGAGGTCGCGCTCGAGGTGCTCGAACTCCTCGGGCATCTCGTCCATCTTGCGGACCAGCTTCAGCACCTTGTTGCGCGTCGCGACATCGAGCTCCTCGGCGTAGGCGCGGTCCTTGAGCCCGAGGATGCCGTGCATGAAGAGCGTGTGGATCTCGTCCTTGTTCGACGCGACGTCGTGGAAGACCTCGTGGAAGTTGCGCACCGATACCGACTGGTACGACTCGAAGAGGTTCTTCAGGATCGGGTGGGCGTCGGCGGCCGGCGCCGCCGGCGGCGGCCGATAGGCGACGACGTTCGCTCCCATCACGTCGACCACCAGCACCGAGTGGTGGGCGACCAGGGCGCGGCCCGACTCCGAGATGAGGTCGGGATGGGGGACGCCGGCGCCGTCGCAGATCTCCTGCACCAGCCAGACGACGTCGTTGGCGTACTCCTGGTCGGCGTAGTCCTTGCTGACCACGAAGTTGGTGCGCGACCCGTCGTAGTCGACGCCGAGCCCGCCGCCGACGTCGAGGAACTTCATCTTCGCGCCGAGCTTGCAGAGCTCGACGTACATCCGCGCGCCTTCGCGCAGCGCAGTCTTCAGGTTGGCGATCGCGGTGATCTGGCTGCCGAGGTGGAAGTGCAACAACTGCAGGCAGTCGAGCATCCCTTCGCGGCGCATCAGCTCGACCGCCTCGGTGATCTCGGTGGCCGTGAGCCCGAACTTGCTGCGCTCGCCGCCGGAGCTCTCCCACTTGCCCGAGCCCTTCGAGACCAGCTTGGCGCGCAGGCCCACGACCGGCTTGATGTTGAGGTCGCGCGAGATCTGGATGAGGTCGACCAGCTCGGTGAAGCGTTCGATGACGATGACCGGCTGGTGACCGAGCCGCGTCGCGAGCAGCGCCGTCTCGAGGAAGACGCGGTCCTTGTAACCGTTGCAGACCAGCAGTGCGTCGGGGTTGTCCATCAACGCCAGTACGGCGAGCAGCTCCGGCTTGCTGCCGACCTCGAGCCCGAGCCCGTGCGGCCGGCCGGCGCGCAGCAGCACGTCGACCACCTGCCGGTGCTGGTTCACCTTGATCGGGTAGACGCCGCGGTAGCGGCCCTTGTAGCCGTACTCGCCGATCGAGCGCGCGAAGCAGCCGAAGATGTGCTCGACACGGTCCTCGAGGATGCCATCGAAGTGGACGGTGACCGGCAGCGGGATCCCGCGGCGGCGCAGGTCATCGACCATCTGCTTCAGGTCGATCGACGCCTTGCTTTTTTCCGGTCGCGGGCGGACCTCGATGTTGCCGGACTCGTTGATCTTGAAGTAGCCGCGGCCCCATGCCGACAGCGAGTAGAGCTGGTCGCTTTGCTCACTGCTCCAGCTGTGTCCTTCTTGGGGAGAGAGCAACGGTGCGAAGCCTCCATGCGACGGCCACTCGAGACGCGATCACGCAAAGCAAACATCTCGCACTGGGCGTTGTCGAGTGCGTCGACCGCGGGGGCGCGTCGCGGTCGCGACTCGCAACCGGTCAGGGCTTGGATGTCGAGCGCGGTGCGGATGGATTTCGGGCAGGGTGGACCGTAGCTTGCGCTGCCTCTTTTTTCGGGGCTCGCACCTGCGCTCCGCCCCCGGCAAACCCCCTCTCTCTGGAGTCAGTATGGACAGCATCGTTGGCAAGTCGTTGCCGGCGTTCAAGATCGGCGCCTGCATCAATGGTGAGCTTGGCACGGTCGACTCGGCGTCGTTCAAGGGCAAGTGGACCATCCTGCTCTTCTATCCGCTCGATTTCACCTACGTCTGCCCGACCGAGATCGTCGCCTACGACCAGGCGGGAGCGCGCTTCAAGGCGCTCGGGGCGGAGTGCTTCGGCATCAGCGTCGACAGCCACTTCACCCATCGTGTCTACTTGCAGACTCCGCGCGCCGACGGCGGGATCCAGGGCGTGAAGATGACGCTGCTGGCGGATCTCGGTGGCAACGTGGCCCGCTCGGTCGGCGTCTTGAACGATGGTGGAGTGGCCCTGCGCGGCCTTTTCGTCGTCGATCCCGACGGGGTCATCCAGCACGCGACGATCAACAACCTGCCGGTCGGTCGCAACGTCGACGAGACCATCCGTGTGATCGAGGCGTTCCAGTTCAACAAGGCGAACGGGGAGGTTTGCCCCGCCAACTGGAAGCCTGGCGCGAAGTCGATGAAGGCCGA
>CAYRQC010000561.1:0-5979 GCA_964426265.1 uncultured Phycisphaerales bacterium
CCCTCGTTGCCGCCGTCATCGCGGCCGCGTGCGCAAGCTCCCACTCCGGTCTCTCTCCAGCCTCCGTCTCGCGGTTCCCACCGGTGGCGCCGCCGGTGGCGGCGGTCGACAGCGCCTACGCGCTCGCGGGCAAGGTCCTGCTGCCGGTTCGCAGAGCTGAGGAGAGCGAGGGGCTGCTCAACGTCTTCCACTTGAGCGACCACGTGATCTCGGGCAGCGAGCCGTCCGGCGACGCGGCCTTCGAGCAGCTCGCCGCGATGGGGGTGAAGACGATCGTCTCGGTCGACGGCAAGACGCCCGATGTCGAGCGAGCCAAGCAGCACGGCCTCCGCTATGTCCACATCCCGATCGAGTACCGCGGGATCAGCGACGAGGAGCTGCTGCAGCTCGCGAAGACGTACCGCGATTGTGATGGGCCGTTCTATGCGCATTGCTTCCACGGGATGCACCGCGGGCCGTCGGCGGCGGCGGTGGGGCGGCTCGTGCTGGACGGTGCGCCGCGCGAGCAGGTGATTGCCGAGATGCGGCAGTGGTGCGGTACGGCGCAGGAGTACGAGGGGCTCTTCCGCGATCTCGCGACCAAGCCGATCCCGAGCGAAGACGACACACGCGCCTTCCTCTTCGATTTCCCGGCGGCGCGCGGCTTCACCGGCTTCCGCGAGGCGATGGTCGACGTGTCACGCCGCCACGACGCGCTGAAAAAACTGCTCGCGCACGACTTCACTGCCGATCGGGCCCACCCCGACGTCGACAGCGTGAACGAGGCGACGCAGCTCGCCGCGACCTTTGCCCTGAGCGGGACGCTCGCCGAGGTCCATGACCGACCGGCCGACTTCCAAGGTTGGCTCGCCAAGGAAGCGGCCGAGTCGAAGGACCTCGTCGATCTGCTCACGGCGTACCGCGCCGGCGATGGCGCGGCGCTCGACGCCAGCAAGAAGTCGTTCGCCGCGATCACCAAAGGGTGCGCCGACTGCCACACGGTCTATCGGAACCGTTGATCGGTCCACGGAACCATCCGAGGTCGTAGACTCCCGCCCTTTTCGCGGGAGCAGGCATGGCCGGGATCGTCGAGAGCCGTTGGCGGGACGCCGAGTGCGCCGGCCTTCCCGAAGAGCGCCTCCTGCTCTACCGCTCGAACCTGCTCGGCTCCGACCTGCGCGTCACCAACTTCGGCGGCGGCAACACGTCGGCGAAGGTGCGGATGGCGGATCCGCTCACGCGTGACGAGGTGGATGTCCTTTGGGTGAAGGGGTCGGGCGGCGACCTCGGGGGCGCAAAGCTCGACGGCTTCGCGACGCTCTACCTGGCACGGGTGCTGGCGCTCGAAAAGCTCTACGGTGCGACTCGCGCGACCACTGCAAACGCCACAAAAGGCTCTTCGGCGCCCGAAGACGCGATGCCCGCCCTCTACCCGCATTGCACCTTCAACCTGAACCCGCGCGTCGCGAGCATCGACACGCCGCTCCACGCCTTCGTCCCGTTCCGCCACGTCGACCATCTCCATCCCGATGCAGTGATCGCGATTGCGACGGCGAAGGACGGAGCGCGGATCACGAAGGAGCTGTGGGGCGAGCGGATCGGCTGGATGCCGTGGCGACGGCCCGGCTTCGATCTCGGTCTCGCGATCCGCGACGCGATCCGCGCGCAGCCGAAGCTCGAAGGGCTCGTGCTCGCCGGCCACGGTCTCATCAACTGGGCCGACACCGCGAAGGGCTGCTACGAGCTCTCGCTCGTGCTGATCAACCAGGCGATCGACTACCTCGGCAGGAGGAAGGTCGTCGCGTTCGGCGGGCCGAAGGTGAGCCCGCGTACCGCCGAAGAACGGCGCGCGTTCGTCGCGGCGATCGCCGCCGACCTGCGCGGCAAGCTCGGTCGCGAAGCACGCAAGGTCGGCCACTTCATCGACACGCCGGAAGTGCTCGAGTTCGCGTCGAGCAAGGACGCGGCGCGTCTCTGTGCGATTGGCACGAGCTGCCCCGATCACTTCCTGCGCACCAAGATCCGTCCGCTCCACGTGCCGATGGACGCGAGCACGACACCGGTGGGACTGCTCGAGCTGCTCGATCCGCTGCTTGCCGAGTACGTCGCCGGTTACTTCGCCTACTACGAGCGCTGCAAGGCCGCCGATTCACCGGCGCTGCGCGACCCATTTCCGGTGGTCGTGATGCTGCCGGGCATCGGGATGATCACCTTTTCCAAGGACAAGGCGTTCGCGCGGCAGGCCGCCGAGTTCTGGGTGAACGCGATCCACGTGATGCAGGGCGCCGAGGCGATCGGCGGCTACGTCGGACTGCCCGAGAAGGAGGCGTTCAACATCGAGTACTGGCAGCTCGAGGAGGCGAAGCTCGAGCGCCTGCCGCCGGAGAAGGGCTTGTCACGTCGCGTCGCGCTCATTACCGGTGGGGCGGGTGGCATCGGCAAGGCGGTCGCGCGTCGACTGCTCGCGGATGGCGCGTGTGTGGTGTTGACCGACATCGATACGGCGGCGCTTGCGGGCGCGGCGGCGGAGCTGGCGAAGGAGTTCGGTGAGGACAGTGTCCGGACCGTCGCCGCCGACGTGACGAAGGAGCCGGCGGTGATCGCCGCGGTCGAGCAGACGGTCGTCGAATACGGCGGCCTCGATCTGTTGGTTTGCAGCGCCGGGCTCGCGTCGGCCGCGTCGGTGGAGCAAACGACACTCGCCATCTGGCAGCGCAACCTCGATGTGCTCGCCACCGGCTACTTCTTGTTCGCTCGCGAAGGCTACAAGGTGATGAAGCGGCAGGGGCTCGGCGGCTCGATCGTCTTCATCGCGAGCAAGAACGCGCTCGCCGCGTCGCCGCAGGCGTCGGCCTACTGCACGGCGAAGGCGGCCGAGCTGCACCTGGCGCGCTGCCTCGCGCTGGAGGGCGCCGAGTTCGGCATTCGCGTCAACTCGGTGAATCCCGACGCGGTGTTGCGCGGCAGCAAGATCTGGCAGGGCGACTGGCGCAAGGAGCGCGCGGCCGCATACGGCGTCCAGGAGGAGGAGCTCGAAGAGCTCTACCGCAAGCGCAGCCTGCTCGAGCGCAACGTCTTCCCCGAGGACATCGCCGAGGCGGTCTGGTTCTTCGCGAGCGACCGCTCCTCCAAGTCGACCGGCAACGTGCTCAACGTCGATGCCGGCAACGCCCAGTCGTTTCCGCGGTAGAGGACGATGGTGCACCCGAGATCCGCGGTTGGTGTCGTCATGGCTCTCGCGCTGGTCGCCGCGCGACAGGATTCGTCGCGTTCGCCAGCACCGGTCGCGCCGCTCGACTCCACCTCATTCGACGCCGCGCTCGCCGCGGTGCGCGACCTGGTCGACGATCAGCACTACGCCGACGCGAAGGAGCAGCTGCTCGCGCTGGTCTCCGACCATGGCGATCAGCCCTACGTGCGCTCGCGCCGCCGCGACGTTGCCGAGGAGCTCACGCGCTGCGCGCTGCGGCTCGCTGTGCCGCGGCCCGATCCTCAGAGCTTGATCTCGGGCCGGATCGTCGAGCGCCCGAAAGGCCGTGGCGGCGAGATCATGGTGGTCTACGAACCGGGCAGGTTCGCCGATTTCCAGCCGTTCAAGCCCAAGAGCCCGATTCGAATCCACCCGCTCCTCTTCACGGGGATCGCGAGCCTCGAGCTCAGCGGCGATCACCTGGTGGGCTCCGACGGCAGCGACCACATGCCGATCACGATCATCGCGGGAGCCGACGAGGACGAAGCGATTCGCGTGACGATCGGCTTGCGGCCGAAGAGTCTCGCCGCGGGCGAAACAGTGCCGTGGTACGCCCGCACGACGATCGAGCGCCTGGCCGGCGGCGGCACGCGGCTGCTCGCGTCGACCGAGGAGAGCCCGATCGCCGGCGAGAGCTTCCGCCTCAGGGTGACCGTTGGTGAGGCGCACGTCGTGCTGCTCAGCGATGGGGAGAAGCTGCTCGAAGCGAAGAAGACGCGCGGTCGCTACGGCCGCTTCGGCCTCACGTTGCCGCGCGAGCTCACGCGAATCACGCTGCTCGGCAGGGCCGGCTCGGCGTGGCTCGACGGTGTCGTCGATGCCGCGTTGCGCGACCAGGAGCGTGATTTCCTCGCCCGCTACGACGTCGATGCCGAGCTGCCCGCATGGCTGCGCGGCGGCGGCGATGCCACCGGCGAGCTGCGTCTCTTCGACGTCGGACCGGACTTCGCGGCGACGCCGAAGCAGCGAATGATCCTCGAGGCAGTGAAGCGGCTGCGCAGCTCCGAGAAACCGGAGCACGCGATCGACTATGTCGAGCAGCTTGCGGCCGGCGTCTTGCCGGTGGACGTGCGCGATTGGGAGATCGCGCGCACGCTGGTGCAGCTCGGGGACGAGACCGCGTTGCGAGTGCAGACCGACGCCATGCGCAACCGGGATCCGACGAGCCTGCTCCCTGATCTGGCGCTCGCCCGCTTCTTCATCGCGGCGGCGCGTTTCGAGGAGGCGCACGCATTGGCGACGCAGCTCCTCGCCGACCATCCGGCCGAGCCGCGCGCCGCCGCGCTGCTCGCCGAGTGCCAGCTCTATCGCGGGGAGCCCGAGGCCGCGGCTGCCACGCTCCGCACTGCGCACGAGGCAAATGTCGAGTCGGCGACGCTCGCGACCCTCGACGCGATCGTCGTGCAGGCGCAGCGTGGGCCTCTTTTCACGCGCCGATTCGAGACCGATACCACACACTTTCACGTCGCGTCCGACATCGATGCCGCGACCGGTGAGGCGGCGGCCGCGGTGCTCGAGGAGTCGTACGAGGTCTACTCGCGCTTCTTTGGCGCGCCGGCCGGTGATGCCGGACGGCTGCCCGTCTATCTCTTCGCCGGACGTGCGGGCTACCTCGACTACTCGGAGCGGATCGGCTCCGACTTCCCACACAGCACGGCGGGGCTCTACCTCCGGCTCGTGAAGCAGCTCCTGGTCTGGAACGCGCCCGATCGGAATGACTTCTGGCACACGTTGCGCCACGAAGCGTGCCACCAGTTCCTCGATCGGCTCGACTATCGCGCACCGCGCTGGTTCGAGGAGGGGATGGCCGAGTACGCCGCTGCGCTCACGTTGCGCGCAGAAAGCGGAGTGGAGGCAAGCCCGCTCGACCGCGGTCTGGTTCGCGCGCTGCTGCGCGCCGAGGCCACGCTGCCGTCGCTGCGGGCGATCGTCCGTACGAGTCCGGGCGAGTTCTACGCCGGGGGTCGCCTCAGCTACTCCTACGCGACGGCGCTCGTCCACTTCCTGCTGCAAGGCGGCGAAGAGGTCGATGCGATCCGGGCGCGGCTGTTCCAGGCACTGCACGATCACGTGCCGGAGCGGGAGATCGTGCGTGCCGCCTTCGCCGACGTCGATCTCGGAGAGCTCGAGGATCGCTTCTTTGCGTGGCTCGTGCAGCAGCGGTGAGGGCGCGCGGGCGGACCATTCCCGCCGCTCCGCGGTGATGGTGTTTGGCGATGGGCGTCGACCTGGCACAGCTCCGCCGGCACAATCGCCCGCCGTTCGATCGGTCGCGCGGCTCGACCACCGTGTGACGCGACCGTTGCGCGACGAGCACGAGGGGAGAGGGAGAGCCCGGTGACGGTGCCGCGACCGCGGAAAGTGCAGCTCTTCCACACCTGTCTGGTGAACGACTTCTTTCCGGAGGTCGGGATCGCGGCCGTCGAGCTGCTCGAGCGCGCGGGCATCGAGGTCGAGGTGCCGGCCGGCCAGACCTGTTGTGGCCAGCCCGCCTACAACGCCGGTTTCCACGTCGAAGCGAAGGCGGTGGCGGGGCGCACGATCGAGCGGCTCGCGCGCACCCAAGGCCCGATCGTGATCCCGTCCGGCTCGTGCGCCGACATGCTCGTCCACCAGACCCACGAGCTCTTCCGCGACGATCCCCGTCGCCGCGCGCAAGCCCGCGTCGTCGCCTCCCGCTGCGTCGAGCTGACCCAGCTCCTCGCGTCGCTCCCTCCCGGTGACGGATCGGTGCCAGGCACAAACCCGTC
>CAYRQC010000562.1:0-5452 GCA_964426265.1 uncultured Phycisphaerales bacterium
GAGAGCTTGCGTCTCAGGAGATCGAGAAGTTGGGCGAGGCGCAGCGAGTCACCTGCGAGCGTGAAGAAGTCGACGCCCGATCCGACGTTCGCTCGTCCGAGCACCGCGCACCAGACGGCCGCGACGGCGCGCTCGATCGCGCTGTTGCACGGAGTTTCGATCGCCGCGCTGACCGCCGCGCCGCCTTCCGCGCCGCTCGCCGGTTTCGGGAGCTGTGCATAGAGCACCTTCCCGAGTGTGTTGCGTGGCAGCTCGCCAAGCACCGTCACGTGGGTCGGAACCTTGAAGAGCGCGAGTGACTCGGCGGCGCCGCGGCGCACCGCACCCGTCGGGTCGCGCACGTCGGCGCCACGGCGCGCCACCACCCACGCAGCGACGCGCTCGATCCCGCGCTCGACGCCCTCTCCATCGGTGATGCCCATCACCGCGCACTCCTCGACCCATGGGAGCGCCGCGATCACCTCCTCGACCTCGCACGGGTCGACCTTCGCGCCATTCACGTTGATGAAGGAGCTGCGCCGCCCTTCGACGTAGAGGTAGCCGTCGGAGTCGGCACGGACGAGATCCTGCGTGCGAAGCCAGCCATCGACGAAGCGCTCCGCGTTCGCGCTCTCGTCGTCGAGATAGGCGTCCGCGTTCCCTGGTGCGCGCACCCACAGCTCGCCGATGCCGGCAGGATCGGGCTGGTCGATCTTCCACTCGATGCCGGGGAGTACACGACCGACCGAGTCGAAGCGCGACGGCCCCTGCTCGGGACGGTTGAGGCTGATCACGCCGACCTCGGTCACGCCGTACCCCGGTCGGATCGGGACGCCAAAGCGTTGCGCGAACGCACGTGCGACATCGGGGTGCAACGCCGCGCTCCCGCACAGCGGCTCGCGCACCGAGCGCAGTGCCGAGCGTGGGTGATCCCCTTCGAGGAGCCGCGCGTAGAAACGCGGGAGCGCGCTGAAGTGGGTGATCTGCTCGTCTTCGATGATCCGCGTCACGGCAGACGGCACGGCCGCCATCGGATCCATGAGCACCAGCTCGGCGCCCGCCGCCAAGGTCGGCAGCGCGATGCAGTCGATGCCGTGGCAATGGCTGAGCGGCACCATGCAGAGGACGCGGTCCCTCGGCGCGATCACGAAGGCAGTGATGAGCGACGTGAAGCGCGCCTCGAGCGCCGCGCGCGACACTGCGATCGGCTTGGGTCGTCCCGTGGAGCCCGAGCTCCAGTGGACGACGGCGACGCGGGCGAGATCGAACCGCTGGTTTACCGGCAGCCCGGCGCCGCGGCTCACGAGGGAGCCCTGCCCATCGAGCAACCAACCGTTCGACACGGTGATGGCGTCGGAACGGCTTTGCAACACGATCGAGGGCGCCACGCGTGCCGTGGCGTAGCGATATTCCGCGGCGCTCCAGAGCGGATCGAGCGGCACCACCGTGCGCTGCGCCGCGAGCCCCGCCAGGAACGCGACCAGGAAGGCGGGCTCGTTTCCGATCCGGATGCCGACCAGGGTGTTGGCGGGAGTGGTTGCGAGCTCGCGGGCGAGCGCCTCGACGCGCGCGCCGAGCAGGGCGTAGTCGACGACGGTGCTGCCGTGCCGAAGGGCGACGTCGGAGCCGCTGCCGCCGAGAAGTTCCGGTCGCACCGTCACGGCGCGGTCACCTCTTGTCATCCAGGATCTTCGTGAAATGGGCGTCAGCGTTGCCGGAGAAGAAGCTCTCTGCATGGATGCGCGCCGCCTCATCACTCACGCTCGTGAGGAAAGTGGCGAGACGTGCGTTGTGCATTCGCTTGGTCGATCGATAGGGGAGCCCGGGATAGCGGCACAATGTGGCGAGGCGCTCGCGGGCGGCCTGCTCGAGCTGGTCGGCGGGCACCACCTCGTCGAGCAGCCGGAACGCGCGCGCTTCGGTGGCGCCGAGCTTGGCACAACCAACCACGAGGTGGAGCATGTCGGCACGGCCGAGGAGCGCCTCGAGGATCGCACTCCCGAGCGGGCACGGAACGCCGTTGGCCAGCTCCGGCATCTGGTAGACCGAGCGATCGCTGCCGATCCGCCAGTCGGTCATGAGTGCGACCTGGAGCCCCTGGCCGATCGCGTGGCCGTCGATCGCCGCCACCACCGGTTTCGAGAGCGCGAGCAGTGCCTGATAGCTCCGCACGATGTCGCGGAGGTACTCCTCGAACTCCTGCGGCGTCTGGATCGCCCGGATCTCCGCGAAGTCGCCGCCGACCGAGAAGGAGCGCCCCGCACCGCCCCACACCAGCACGCCGGTGACGCTCGCGTCGGCCTCCAGTAGCGCACCGAGCCGGATCAGCTCGCGCGTCATCGCCACGCTGAAGGGATTGAGTGGGTTGCGGTGGTGGAGTGTGACTACGGCCACGCCCCCTTCGCGTTGAACGTCGATCATCGGTCGCTACTCCTCGAGGTTGCGCAACCCCGCGTGTGGTGCATTGACCAGTACCGCCATCTGCCCTGGCGGATGGGCGTTGTCGTACATGAGCTGGTGGGCGCGACCGACCTCGTGGAAGGGCAACGTTGACGACAGGCAGGGGTCGATCGCGCCCGCGTCGACCAGCTCGATCACGGCGCGGCACTCGTCGGTGCTCGCGTAGCTCGAGCCTTGGAGGCGCTTTTGACGCATCCAGAGGTTGCGGAGGTCGACGCTCCCCATGTAGCCCGTCGTGCCACCGCAGATGACGACCATTCCCGCATCGTCGCAGAGGAAGAGCGATGTCGGCAATGTGTCTCGCCCCGAGTGTTCGAGCACGATCCGCGGGTTGCGGCGTTCACCAAGGACGTTCCAGAACTCGCGACCAAACGCACGGACCCCGGCGAGCCAGCTCTCCATACCTGCGGGATCGTCGCTGTCCGGTGGCCGTCCCCAATGAGTGAAGCGTGTGCGATCGATCACGCCGCGCGCGCCGAGCCGCAGGCAGTGGTCTGCGCGAACCCGCTTGGAGACGACGGCGATCGGCACGCCGCCGCTGCGTCGCGCGAGCTGGATCGCCATCGATCCGAGGCCACCCGCACCACCCCAGATCAGCACCGGATCGCACGGTTGCACGGTGTTGGGCGGCCAGCCGTTCAACTGCCGATAGGCCGTCGCCGCGGAGACCAGGAAACACGCCGCCTCTTCCCACGTGAGCCGGCTCGGCTTGCGGTGGCATTGCGAGACGTCGACGACGCTGAACTGCGCGAACGACCCGTAGTTCGCCTCGTAGCCCCAGACGCGATCGCGGCGGGAGAGCGTCGGGCCGCACTCGACGCCTCCGTCGGCGGGCGTGCAGGGTTGCAAGCCGGAGAGGATGACGGCATCGCCCATGGCGAGCTGCGTCACCTGCTCGCCCACGGCCCAGACGACGCCGGAGCCGTCCGATCCGCCGACGTGGAAGTCACAACGATCGCCGCGTGCATGGCGGCTGGCGATGACGTCGAGTGGCTTCCCGAGCGCCGCCCAGACGCCGTTGAAGTTGATCCCGGCGGCCATCACCATCACCAGGACCTGGCGCGGACCGACGGGCGGCACGGCGACGATCTCCATCTGGTAGGCCGTTGCCGGTGCGCCGTAGCGGTCGCGCCGGATCACCGCGGCGAGCATGCGGCGCGGCAGCTCGCCGAGCGGTGGCAGCGGCGGTGGCGACGGCTCGCTCATCTTCGGGCGCCACCATCGGAGCGCGGCAAGAGCGTGGTGAGGAGCCGTCCGACCAGGCCGCGGCGCGCGGTTGGCGGTGCCTCGTCGCACGCGCGCGCGACCTGCTCGAGGGTTTGCAACAGCAGTTGCCGCGGGCCGATCTCGACACCGGTCCGGCGCTCGATCTCGTAGACGACCTTCATCGCCAGCAGCGAATGGCCGCCGAGATCGAAGAAGTTGTCGTCGATCGCGATCGAGCTCACCTGGAGGAGCTCGCTCCAGCGCGCGGCGAGCCAGCTCTCGGTGGGTGTCATCGGGCGCTGCTGTGGTGGGTCACGCAACTGCGACGGGTCGCGCAGCCCCGGCCCATCGTCGCGCTGCGCGAGGGCTCCGTGGTCGACCTTGCCGCTGGCGGTGAGCGGCAGCTCGGGAAGGGTGATGAACTGCTGCGGCACCATCACTGCAGGAAGTCGGCTCCGCAGATGTTCAACGAGCGTGCCGGCCGCGCTCTTCGTGTCGGAATGGAGGACGACGTAGGCGATGAGCCGCGCGTTCTGCGCCGGATCGCGCTTCAACACGACCGCACCGTGGGCGACCGCGGGATGACCGCGCAGCACGTGCTCGATCTCCTCCAGCTCGACTCGATGGCCGCGCACTTTCACCTGCCGATCGATGCGACCGAGGAACTCGAGCGTGCCGTCCGATCGGTAGCGGACCAAGTCGCCCGTTCGATAGAGCCGGGTCCCGTCCTGAAACGGGTTTTGGATGAAGGTCCGCTCCGTGAGGTCGGGCCGCCGCCAGTAGCCGCGTGCGAGTCCCGCTCCGCCGAGATGGAGCTCGCCTGCGACGCCGATCGGCGCCAACTGCCGCCAGCGGTCGAGTACATAGGCCGTCGTGTTCGCGATCGGACGGCCGATCGGCACCATTCCGCGACCCGACTCGACGCGATGGGCAAGGGAGTAGATCGTCGTCTCGGTCGGGCCGTAGAGATTCCACAACGCTTCACCGCGCGTCAGGAGCGCCTCGGCGAGCTCGCGCGACAGCGTCTCGCCACCGCTCCAGATGCGGAGCTTCGAGTGGCCGGCCCACCCCGATCGCAGCAGCAGCGTCCAGGTCGAGGGTGTCGCCTGCATCACCGTCGCGCCGGACGAGTCGATCGCGCGCGCGAGCTGCCGTCCATCGGTGGTGACCCCCGACCCGGCGATCACCACACACGCGCCGGTGATGAGCGGAAGGAAGAGCTCGACCACGGCGATGTCGAACGAGATCGACGTGATCGACAGGAGCACGTCGCGCGCAGCGATCCCTGGCGATCGCTGCATCGAGAGGAGGGTGTTCACCACCGCGCCGTGCGTGATGGCGACGCCTTTGGGCTGGCCGGTCGAACCTGACGTGTAGATGACATAGGCGAGGTCGGTGGCAGTCGCGCCGGTCGTAGAAGGCGTGGCGCGCTCGGGTGGGCCTTGAACGACAGCGGCGGTGAGATCGATGCCACCGTTGCTGTCGTGACGGCCGACCGCGGTGAGATCAAGATCGGCGTCGAGCCGGAGCACGTGGGCTGGATAGTCGCGGCCGCGGATCACGTCCACAGTCGAGAGCAGCAGCTTGATCCCCGAGTCCTCGATCATCGATGCGACGCGTGCGTTCGGTAGCGCAGTGTCGAGCGGGAGGTAGGCAGCCCCCGACTCGAGCACGCCGAGCAGTGCGACGAGGGTGGTGAGACCACGGTCGAGCAGCACGCCGACCAGGTCGCCGCGGCCGATGCCGATGGAACGGAGGTGAACGGCGAGCCGGCCGGCCCGCGCGGCGAGCTCGGCGTAGGTGAGGG
>CAYRQC010000563.1:0-3213 GCA_964426265.1 uncultured Phycisphaerales bacterium
GGTGGAGGCCGAAGGCGCGGCCGCGCTCGTTGGCGGGGGTCACCTCGGCGACCAGCGCGTCACGCGGGCTGCCGCGCATCCCCTAGCCGACGCGATCGAGGAAACGCACGGTGAAGATGTGCCACGGCGCGAGCGCGAGCGCGATGAGCGGCCGCACGCAGGATGAGAGCGCGTAGCCGGCGACGATCAGCGGCTTCTTGCGGCGCACGCGATCGGCGAGGGCGCCCGAGAGCAGCCGGAAGAGACCGGCCGTCGCGTCCGCCGCGCCCTCGATCAAGCCGAGCGTCGCCGTCGTACCTCCGAGCGCGAGCACGAACGACGGCAGCAACGGCACGATCATCTCGGACGACGCGTCGGTGAAGAGCGACACGACGCCGAGCGCGATGACCGTGCGCGGCAGCCCGCGAAAGAGCGCCTCGACGCGGCCGGCGAGAGTCAGGAGACCGGTGCCTCGCGAGCGCGCAGCGGCGCCGGACGGCGGCCGTGGACGGGTGCCGGTGCAGCAAGAGTCGCGTGCAGCTCCGCGGCGGCGGCGACATCGGCGAAGATCGTGAAGTCGGCGTGGCCGAGCAGCAACGACGCGGGGCGATGGGCGGTGGGCGGCTCGTCGAAGAGCGTGGCGAGGATGTGGGCCTTCGCCGATCCGGTCGCGAGCAGCCCGATGCGCCGCGCCGCCGCGATCTCGGCGAGCCCGAGCGTCATCCCGCGCGTCGGCGCGCGACCGCGCGGGAACTCGCCCTGCGCCGCGGCGCGCGTCTCGGCGGAGAGTGCGACCACGCGGGCGCGCTGGCCGAGCGTCGTGCCGGGCTCGTTGAAGGCGACGTGGCCATTGGCACCGATGCCGAGGAGCGCGAGGTCGGCGCCGCCGAGCCGCGTGAGCCTGGCAGCGTGCCGCTCGATCGCCGCGAGTGGGGCCGGCGCGGCGCCGTCGAGCAGCTCGTCCTGGTCCGGCGTGCGGTGGAGCGGATCGAGGAGCAGGCTGCGCAGCAGCGCGTGGAAGCTGCGCGCGTCGTTGCGCCCGACGCCGATGTACTCGTCGAGCTGGAAGAAGCGGACCGCAGTGAGGTCGAGCTGGCCCGCGCGCACGCGGCGCACGATCTCGGCGTAGAGCAGTCGCGGCGTCCGGCCAGCCGGAAGGATCACGCGCGCGTGCGGCGCAGCGCGAACCGTCTCCTCGAGGAGATCGGCGGCGGCCGCAGCGGCGGCCGCCTCGTTGGCGAGCTGATCGAAGCGCATTTCCGTTCCTGGACGGCCCCGCGGTGGAAGCCAGCTGTAGCCGGAAGCGCGAGAAGGTGTGACAGCGTAACTTCTGGAATCGCCGGCGGACCAGTGCGTGGACCAGTGGATCCATGGTCGCGACGAGCTCGCTGGCGCAGGTCTGCACACGCGAGCGACCGGAACCCCGGGTCCCGGCCCGGCAGGTCGATCATCCCGATCGCCCACCAGGTCCGGCCCGCAGGTTCACTTCCCCACCGGCTTGCGCCGGTCGTTGGGGATCACCTCCGCTCTATCGGCGCACGGCGGGTCGCGGCTCAAGCGCGTGGGCCCGCGCGGGCACCGTCGCACTTGCGGGTGGCTCCTATGCTGGCCGGGATGGATCTCCCGGCCTTGATCGACACGCACTGTCACCTCTATATGGCGCGCCTCGACGGCGTCGGCGGGGATGCGGCGACGGCTGTCGATGTGGATGAGCTGTGGAGTCATGCTCGCTCGGCGGGCGTCGTCCAGGCGGTCGTGCCGGCGATCGACGTGGCCAGCTCGCGCGTGGTGACGGAGTTGGTGGCGCTGCGCTCGGGGCTCTTTGCGGCGGTCGGGATCCATCCGAACGCGACCGCGGAGATCACGGACGCCGATCACGCCGCGATCGCCGCGCAGGCCGCGCGGCCGAAAGTGGTGGCGATCGGCGAGACGGGGCTCGACTGCTATCGCGACCGGGCGTCGCTCGCGGCGCAGCAGGCGTCGCTTGCTCGCCACGCGGAGCTGGCGCTGGCGCGCGACCTCCCGCTGATCTTGCACGTGCGGCAGGCGTTCGAGCTGGCCAAGGAGGCGCTCGCGCCGTTCGCGCGACGAGGGCTGCGCGCTGTGATGCACTGTTTCGACGGTGGTCCGGACGATCTGCAACCCTTCGTCGATTGGGGCTTCTTCATCTCGTTCAGCGGGATCGTGACCTATCCCAAGCGCGACGACCTGCGCGCCGCAGCGCGTGCCGTGCCGCGCGAGCTGCTGCTGGTCGAGACCGACGCCCCTTTCCTGACCCCCGTCCCCAAACGCGGTCACCCGAACGAGCCCGCCTTCGTCGTTCACACCGCGCAAGCGCTCGCCACCGCCCGCGCCGAGCCGCTCGAATCACTCGCCGCCGCCACCACCGCCAACGCCCGCCGCCTCTTCCGCCTCCCTGCCCCTGACTGATCGGTGCCTGGCACCGATCACCCGGTGGATCCGTGCCTGGCACCAATCACCCGCCTGATTGGTGCCTGGCACAAACCCGTCACGTGCCGGCGATCACCGCGGCGAGATCTCGAGGATCGCGGCGTGATCGCGGGTGAGGAACTGCTTGGCGAGTGCGCTGATCTCGGCGGGAGTGACGCGGTCGTACCAGTGGCGCAGGTCCTTCAGCTCGTCGAGCAGTGCCGGCGTGCGATGGGCTCGATGGAGCTGGCGGAGCCAGAAGTGCGGGTCGCGGGCGAGCGCGTCGGGATTGCCGATGCGCGCGGCGCGCAGGCGGTCGAACTCGGGCTTCTTCACGCCCGCCTTCGCGAGGTTCTCCATCGACACGAGACACGCCTCCTCCGTCACCTTCAGCTTCGAGGGCTCGACCTGCAGCGTGAGCTCGACCGACCCGCGGCCGCGCAGACACGGGTCGCCGGACGCTTCGCCGCTCGGCGAGTAGGTCGATCCGAGCTTCTCCCGGATGTCGGCGCGCAGGCGGTCATCGACGATGTCGCCGAGCAGGTCGAGCCGCCGCTCGCCATCGGCGTCGATTGCGTCGCTACAGGGGTAGACGATCCGTAGCTGGAAATCCTTGTTCCCGGTGAAGGCGCCGCGAGGTTCGCGGATGGAGCCTTTGAGAGGAACGAACGTGCGCCGCGCCTCGGCATCCGCCGCGGCCACACGGCGCGAGGTGAGTCGGCCGAGCGTCGACTCGACGTGGCGCACCTGCTGCTCGAGCGCGAGATCGCCGACCACGGTCACCTCGAGCGGACCGGAAAGCTG
>CAYRQC010000564.1:0-11026 GCA_964426265.1 uncultured Phycisphaerales bacterium
GCACGTCGAGCTGCCGGCGCTCCCCCTGATCGAGTGTCACATCGCCGAGCTCACCGCCATCGAACACCACACGCGCGTGGGCCAGCTCCTTCCCGGAGCGGTTGGTGATCTCGGCCGCGAGCTCGAGATCGAGCGCGTCGCCCGCGGCGTTGAGCGTTCCGACGTAGTCGACGCGCCAGCCGATGCCGTGGAGCAGATAGCGCGTCGTCAGCGTGGCGGCGCCCGCGGCGCTGGCGTCGACATCGAAGTAGGTCATGGCGCCACGGCTGCGGATCTTGGTGCGTTCGGCGACGGTCGCGTTGCCGGTGGCGGGCGCGACCTCGAAGCGCAGCGACCCCTCGTCGAGCCGCTCGCGACTCCAGTCGAAACGCAGCCGGCTCCGACCGGCGGGCAGCACGAGCGGGCGCAGCTCGGCGACGGTGGCCGGCTGTTCACTCGTGAGGCGCAGAGTCATCGAGGTCGGCGGCGTCGGCACCACGGCTTCGACGAAGCCGTCGGTCTGCGGCTTCACCGGAGATTGTGCCGGTACGGGCGACCCGTTCCACAACGTGAACGAGAGTGTGATTGCGAGAGCGAGCCTGCTCGTGCACGGCGCGGCCCAACCGAGACGGCGATGACCTGGAACGTGCGTCGTCTTCATGGGTGGATACTCGTCTTCTTCACGCGATAGGTGAGATCGACACTGCCGCGCGCCGGCACCTCGACGCGAAACTCGAGTGTCGTCTGGTCCTTGCGGGTTGCAGCCACGGATGCTTGCACCACGTCGAAGGTGGGTGCATTGACATGCTCGGTGACGATGAGCGTGCGCGCCGCCGCCGCGTGATTGTGGATCTCGAGCTTCAGTGCCTCCTCCTCGCTGTAGGAGACGAGCGCGAGGTTGTAGTCGCCGAAGACGAGATCGCCACGCGCAAGGTCGGTCTGGGTGCGCTCGACGTTCCAACCCTCGGAAAGCGCGTCCGCACCCGGGCCGAGGTCGATCTCCAGCTCGCGACCCGGCGGAGTGTGACCGATGGAGCCGCTGCGGAGGAACCGTTCCGTGCCACCGGCCTCGCGCTCGGTGAGGAAGAGCGAGCCGGGCTGCAACGTGATGCCGCCGAGCCCGCCAGCGGTCACGTTCGCGATCTTCGCGACGCGCCACGGCCGGCCGCCCCACGCGCCGGCGTCGTAGTGCCATTCGAGCGTCGCCGGCAGCGCCGCGAGGTCGACCATGCGCCGCCGCACGCTCACCCCGTCGGGCAGCGCGACTGGTGCACCGAACGCGACGAGCGTGTGCTCCTCCAGGTCCTGTGCGAGCCGCGGCGCCGCCAACCCGCTTGCCGCGTTCGGGTCGGGATCGGGCGCGCGGCCGTGCAGCACCGCGGTCGACGCCACCGTGTGCACATCACCGAACAGAGCGCGCACATCGGCCTGGGCGAAGTCCTCGCCGCTGCCGTTGCTGACCTCGAGCTCCTGCGCGAGCGCGAGCGTGCCCGCCACCGCGTCCCAGCTCGCCGTGTAGGCGACGCCCGTCGCGATGCCGCGCGCCGAGTAGCGCAACCGCAGCCGCTCCGGTCCGGCGGCGGAGCAGTCGAGCTCGACGAAGGTCGCATTGCCGAGATCGTCGCGCCGGAAGAGCGACACGACGCGCACCTCGCCCGGCCGGTCGAGGGCGGCGACTTCGAGCGAGTTCACGTCGGCATTGCCGCGCACGAAGTCGAGCCGAACCGTCGTCCGGCCCGCGGGCAGGACGACCGGCTCGATCTCCTCGACCAGCACGAGGTCGCCGGGGTAGACGAGCAACCGCGGGATCGGCGGCGCGGTCTGGCGAGCCCGCGCCAGGAGTGCGGGCGCGGCCGCGGCCGACAGCGCGACCGAAACGACGAGCAGCGTGCGAAGCAAGCAGGTTCCTCCTCGAGTGCGGACGAACGCGGGACGGCGCATCGTAGTGTGCATTGGCACCGATCGAACGGAGGGACCATCGATGGGGCTCGTCTACACCACCGGCGTCGGGCGCATCTGCACCGGCTGCCAGCGTCCGATCGCGACGTGCGCATGTGCCGCGAGCCGCAAGGACTCATCGGTCGCGCGTGGTGACGGCATCGTGCGGTTGCGCCGTGAGACGCAGGGTCGTCGCGGCAGGAGCGTGACGATCGTCGATGGCGTGCCGATCAGCGCGGCTGAGCTTGCGACGCTCGCCAAGGAGCTGAAGCAGTGTTGCGGTGCCGGCGGCACGGTCGCGGACGGCCGCATCGAGATCCAGGGCGACCAACGCGACAAGCTCGAGATCGACCTCCAGCGCCGCGGCTTCATCGTCAAGCGAGCGGGTGGTTGATCGGACGGAAGCCGGACGATGCGCCGCTCGAGGCCTTCAGCGGCCGTCTGTAGACCGGAAGCTTCCGACCACCGTGCAGCTCCCACTCTTCCCGGACGGGAGCGTCACGAGGTTGTCGTCGCTGATTGGCGCGGTCTCGCCATCGATCGTCGCCGTCGCGAGCGGCGCACCAGAGCCGGAGCGCAGCCGCAGGACGATGCGCTGCGGCTCGACGGCGAAGTGGCGCCAGCTCACGCGTGCGGTGCAGGAGGCGCCGTCGCGGTCGACCTCGAGATCGACGTCGATGAGACCGCCGAAGACGGTACGCATGTCGGTGACGCCGAGGTGGGCGCCGGGCTTCAGCCAATCACGCGGCAGTGCTTGGCAGAGGAAGAGCTCCTCGGTCGAGCCGTCGAAGCCACCCCGTTCGTTGACGAACATCGCGCGCACGAGCTGCCAACGCTCACCGTCGCCGGGTGCGCAGCTCGGCACGCCATCGAGCGACTCGACGCCCACGCGCCACTCGCGATGGAGGACGGCCGCGAAGTTGTGAAAGAGCCACTCGAAATAGCGCGGGAGGTCGTCGCGCGCGAGGAAGAGCGGCCCGCCGATCGGCCACATCGTCTCGTACTCGACGTAGTGGCGCCAAAGCCAGTGGCGGTCGGCGGTCGCGTCGGAGATGTCGGCCCAGTTGCGATCGGCGAGGTCGGGATAGGTGGCGGGCGCACTGAAGTAGGCACCCTCACCGCGCGGGAAGCCGGCTTCGAGCACGACGAGCGCCTGGTCGACGATCTCATCGTGCGGATCGAAGACGCCCCACGCGCCACAGCGCAGCGGCCCGTAGCCGGTGTAGGTCCAATCGACGTTGCGCCAATCGAGCTCTTCCAGCAGCCGTGGCACGAATGGGAGCTGCGTCCCGTCGGGAAATGCCACCGGAACTGCCCGGTCGCGCGACTCCGCCGTGCGGTCACGCAGGCATCGACGGTAATCGGCCAGCTCCGCGACCATTGCGTCGAGATCGGGCGCGCCCACTTCGCTCAGCGCCCGCACCACCTCGGTCATCCCGTACACACAGAAGGCGTCGTTGAAGAAGGCGTTGCCGGCGAGCCAGTCGTGTGCGGAGGCGGCCGGCAGCAGACCCCAACCGCGAGCCCGAATTGGACCCTCCGCGCCCCCTTCCCACTCCCGCATCGTCCGACGCCGTTGCGAGGCGACCCACTGGAAGGCGTCGACCACCGCCTGTCGCGGCGACCCTGGCCCCCCACCGAACCACGACGCGTCGCGCGTGATCCGGAAGTGGCGAGCGAGCGCCCACATCCCGAGCCCATGCGACAAGAGCAGCGGATTGGCGGTCCACTCACGGAAGTTGCCGAGAAAGCCCGGCAGCTTGGCGTAGCCCTCGCCGGCGAGCACTTCGCCGGTCCCCATGCTGCGCCGGGCGAGCCCGCCGACGTCATCGGTCTGCATCTGCACGAACCCGGACAGCACCGGTTCGCTGAACCGCGCAAGCCCGCGGAAGTCGAGTGCTGGGAGCGCCTTCGCGGCGTTGCACGGCCACAACATCTCGTAGTGGTTCGGCGAGGTCTTGTACATCCACACGCCACTCTCACGCCGCCACGTGATCTGCTGCGTCATGTTGCCGGCGACCGCCGCGAGATAGTCGTTGAAGAAGGGGTCGGGTGTGGTGATGCGCGCCCCCTCCTGCTCGAGGCCGGCCCAGAAAGTGCGCGCCTTTGCGAGTTCCTGGTGAGAGTCGAGCGCGAGCAACGCGTCCGCCTTGCCGATCGCGAGGGAGCCGTATGGAAGGAGCAGGCGCAGCTCCGCCACTTCGCCGGGCGCGAGATCAACCGTCCATGCAACACACTGTTTCTCGTCGCGCCACGCAAGCTCACCATGCGTCGGCGGCGGGATCAAATAGCGGAGCCGTCCGTCCAGGAGCCCGATCGGCGCGTGCCACTGCTGTGGAAGAGCGGTCCCGAAACCGGGCGGGAGCGTGGTCTTGTAGCCGAACGCCACACCCTCCAACGTCCCGAAGTGGATCCACAGTTGGGCGGTCCGTCGGAGCGGGCTCGCGTTCTCGACGCGCCACAGCGAATGGACGAGCATGCGGTCGTCGTCGCGCGGTGTCATGCCCGCCGCCAGCGGACGATCGAGGAGCTGTGCGAAGAGCTGCTCACTCCAGCGCAACCCCGCGTCATCGAAGTCGAAGCGCGGGATCGGCAGCCGTCCCTCGAGGAGGCTGCGGCGGGCACGCGGATCGACGGCCTTCGCGCGATCGACCTGCTCGCAGCGCTCCCCGAAGCCGAACGAGACGAGCTGCATCGGGGCGCCGAGCGGCTCGATCTCCTTCGCCATCGCCGGGAAGTCCGCGCACAGCGGCCCGAACAGCAGCGACCCGTCCCACATCATCCCGCACTGCAGCGAGTAGCCTGGCACCCCCACGTGCATCACGGGATGCACCATCGGCGACCAGCAGCGTTGCGCGGCCTCGAAAGTCCACTCGTCGTCGGGCGGCGCGGCAGCAACTACCGTGAACGCGGCCGCCGCAGTGAACAGGGTGAGCGCGGTGAAGCTCCGCCCCACGTGCAGCCAACTGCCGGCGATCCGATGAGCGCCCATGGTCACCTCGACCGCGTCACCCAGCCCTCGGCAATCCGCTGCAGATCGGGCGCCTGCGCCTGTGCATCGCCGAAGAAGTGGCGTTCGAGCTGCTCGATCTGTGCGACGAGCTCGCTCTTCTCCGAAGGCGCCAAGCCATCGTGCTGCTCGATCTCGCGCAGCAGGCCAAGCACGGTGAACGGGGTGACCCGATCGGGGATCTTGTAGCGGCCCGGCGCCACGACCGCCGGTCGACGCCGCTTGCGCCAGCAGACGAAAGCCCCGGCCGCGACCACGAGCCCCACCGGCAGCGTCCACATCCAGGTCCGGTCCGGCGTGCCGTACTGCCGCTCGAGGGAGATGGTCGGAGCGACACTCGCGAGGTCGGCGTCCAGGTAGCGGTACTGCTCCGCGGTGACCGTCTCGACGCGCGGCGTGCCGAAGGTGAACGACTCGGGCAGGCTCGCGAGCCCGTCCTTCGCGCGCATGGTCAACGTCCAGCTTCGCTCGGAGTCGATCGCGTCCGCGGCGTCGTCGAACTTCACGACCGCGACCCCGTGGTCGTCGCGCTGCACGACGTCGAAGCCCTCCGGAGCGACCTCGAGGATCGACTCGAGGCGCGGCACCAAGCCGACGGCGTTGGCCTTCACCTCGAGGATCAGCTTGCCCTCCTTGGCCTGCCGCTCGTCGAGCGTCTGCGTCAGCGCCAGCGAGGTGTAGGGCCGATCCTCGGCGGTCGCCGGGTTGGCGTCGATCGGGAGCGTGGCCGACTCGACCGGGAGGATCGCGTAGCCGCTGGTGTCGAGGAAATCGAGGTCGAGCCGCAATGACGGGATGCGATCGACCTGCGGACCGCGCGGCTGCAACAGGAGATAGGCGTAGGGCGTCACGCGCCAGCCGTACTCGGGGTCCGCCTTGGACTTCACCTGCGGGTCGTTGAAGGTGACCGAGAGCACGTCGAAGTGCTCCTTCAGCGTCTCGCGCGCCGCCTCCTCGAACTTGTCGCGGTAGTCCTCCGGCGGACGGCCGTAGTTGTAGCTGAAGCTCATCGCGTTCTGGTTCTGCAGGTACTTCGCGAAGCCGCCCGACTCGCGCTCGATCTCGCGTGTGTGGCGCAGGTCGACGCGCAAGCCGAAGGGCTGCCCGAGCGCGATGCGATCGTCGCCGTCGATGGATGCCCGCAGCTGGATCTCGGTGACCAGGTCCTTGTAGTAGTCGTAGACCTCGCGCGCCTCGCGGGCGAGCTTGTGGTCGCCGACGATCGCGAGCCCCTCGCGCACGTAGCGGAACTTCACGGCGGGCGCCGCGCTGCTCATACGAGTGAAGAGGGCGCTCGCGAACATCCCGAGGTGGCGCTCCGCGCGCGGGCCCGGCAGCGCCGCGATGGCGTCGCGGATCAAAGGGATCTGCGCCGACGCCAATGCGTGCTCGTGATCGATCGCCTTCAAGTCACACGCGCCGAGTGCCGCGTAGAACCACGTCTCGTAGACCTTGACGCTCTCCTTCTCCTGGTCGAGCGTCTCGACCGCGGCGGCATAGAGGTCGGCGGCCTTGCGAAACGTGCCGAGAGCGGCCGCCCGGCGCGCCGAGAACTCGGGGTCCTTGCCGAGCTGCTGGCGGAAGTTGTTGAGATCGTGCTCGATCGCGGCGCGGACCAGCCAGAGCTCCCAGCTGTCGGCGTGCTCCGCGAGGGCGCCGTCCACGGTCGCGCCGGCCAGCTCGTAGCCGCGCGTCACCTCGGCCTGGATGTCCTGTTGGTGGCGGTTGGTCTTCTTCTTCTCTTGCAACGCCGGATCGCGCCAGACGCTGACCAGGTTGGCGCGCATCGTCTCCACCAGCTCCGCCAGCGTCGACGGCTTCAGCTCCTTGATCGGCCCGAAGATCTGCTCGATCAGCTCGAGGCGGAAGATCTCGGCGCTGCTGTGGGCGGTGGTGAAGGCGGCGGCGATCTCATGGTCTTCGATCTCGACCGGCAGCTTGCGCAGGCGGGCGATCCAGTCGCCGAGCTCCTTCAGGTTCCGTTCCTGCTTGGAGCGCGTGAGCGGGATCCCGCTCGCCCGCTCGTCGAAGCCGTAGTAGTAGATGTAGGGGTTCGACCGCTCCCGATCGCTGTCCGGATCGTGGTTCCGGGTCCAGACGCGCAGGAACTCTCCGACCAGCTCCTTGGCCGGTACCGGCAGCGTCGCGGCGATCGTCTCGATGTAGGGAAAGGCCGCGGCATCCTCGCCGACCTTGAGCAGGAGCTGCGCGAAGAGGATCTGGAAGCGCGGCCGGAGTGTGGCATCGAGATGGGCGATCCACTCGTCGTTCGGACGGGTCTCGAGGATCTCCGCCGTCGCGATCGGCGTCGGCTCGTCATTGCGGCCGCCGTAGCTCCGGTTCCAGTAGTAGAAGTTGCCATAGCGATCGCGCTGCATGCGCGGATTGAGGGAACCCGAGTCGTCGAGCTCATAGGTGAGCTGCGCTTCGTGCAGCCAGTTGTCCGCGAGCAGCCCGAGCTCGCGCGTCCACTCCGTCGCCCGCTCAGGAGCGGCGGCGAGCAGCGCCTTGGCCGCGGTCGTCTGCAGCTCGAGAAGCTTCAAGCGCCCGTCCGAGTCGGAGGGCTTCATCGGCAGCGCGCGCGCCGACGCCGAGCCGATCGCGGCGACGATCTCCATGCCGCGCTCCGGACGCTTCGTGAAGCTCTCGTCGAGCCATGCTTGCCCGAGCTCCTTGCGGATCTTCGGCGCGATCTCGACGGCGCGCGTGATCGCCTCGGTCTTGGTGTCGTCCTTGACCTCACCCTCGGCCAGGACGTGCTGGATCGCCTCCCACGCGCGCTCGAGCCAGACCACCTCGCTCTTCGTGGCGTATTGCGCGAGATCGTGGCGTGCGAGCAGGTTGATCGCCTCGCGGTCGTTCGACTCGGTCGCCTTCTCGAGCGACGGCAGGAACTCGCCCATCGCGACCAGCTCGTTCGCGCCGGCGAGCACCACGGCGAGCCGGCGCCGGAACAGCGGGTGGCTCGGATCGTCGACCTTGCCCGCGAGCAAGGTGATGAAGCCCTCGACCCGGTGACCGGCCGCAAGTGCACGGCGCAGGAGCGCGCCGAGCTTCGCCATCTGCTCCTTGGTCAGCTCCTGCGGCGCCGCTTCCGCCAAGCCGATCACATCGGCCGGGGAGATGCGGTGCTTCTCGAGATGCTGTCGCCCACCATCCGGGACATTGGGGGGCGGCGGCGGATCCTGAGCGAGCGATTGGAGCATCCGCTCGTAGCCCGCCTTCTGCTCCTCCTTCTCCAGTCCAGCGAGGTAGGTCTTGACCGTCGGCCACTCACCCAGGGTCACGTTGCGCCGAAACGTCGCGAGCTCCTTGTCGAGCGCCTTCGCGGCTGCCTTGGCTTCAGCGGCCTTCTTTCTGGCCTCCTCTTCCTGCTTCTTCTTGGCCGCTTCCGCTTCCGCGGCCTTTTTCGCCGCTTCGGGGTCTTCCGGCGGTTGCGCGGCGGGCGGCGTCGCGCTGTTTGGCGTAGCGCTATCTGGCGTCGGCTCCGCGGGCTTGGTCTCGGCGGGCTGTTCGGCCTTGTTCTCCGCTTCCTTTTCCTTCGCGGCGTCCTCCTCCGTTTCCTTTTCGTCCTTCAGCGGCGTCGACCACGCCGCGAGGATCGCGGACGGACGGCGATCGAACTCGAGCTTCCGTAGTTGCGCCAGTCGCGGCGTCACTGCACCGCCTGGCGCGGCGTCGCCAGGCGGCTGGCCCGGCTGCTCGTTCGCGATCGCGCCCTCGTCGATGAACTCTTCGGCGTCTTGTGAGCGCGCGCTGCCGCCAAAGGCGAACACGGCCGCTGCCACGAAGAGAAGGGAACGAAGAGTCATCGCGCCGTCTCCTCGCGCACGCGCAGCCGGCCCCCCCTGGAGCCGATTCCAATGGGCGCTTGCTCGGCCTCGAGTCAGGAGCCCGATCCATCCGGCGGCGGTCCGGAGCTCGCGCCGCGAGCATCCTTCGGAGCAGCGCCCATCTTGGCCTTGCCTGGCTTCTTCGAGCCGCGACCGCGGCCCTGACCACAACCCCTTCACTGCGATGGCAGGGGCAATCCCTGCAAATCGGCAAGCTCCAAGCGCGCCAGCCGGATCGACGCCTCGAGGTTTTCCTTGGCCTGCGTCGCGGCCAACCCGGCGTCGATACCGGCTCGGCCGGTCGATTGCCCCGGCTGCTCCGCCTGCTCGGCGAGCAGCTTGTAGTTCTGGCGGGCGGCCTCGATCTCCGGCTCCCACTCTTCGCGTGGCGCGCCCTCGAGTCGCATCAGCCAGGTCGAGTAGTACTGCGCACTGGCGAGCGCGCCGCGGGTGTCGGCGACCAGCTCCGGAGCGACGGTCGAATCAGCCGTGAGCTCGTCGAGCAACACCTCGAGATCGCCACGTGCCTCCGGCAGCTTGCCGGTGAACATCTGCGCCTTCGCGCGTTCGAGCCGCAGCTCGCGCGCTTCCTGCAACTGGTCCGCCGGCAGCAGTGCGAGCGCCTCGGAGTAGGCCTGCTCGGCGTCGGCCCAACGGGCCCGGGCCGCCGCGTCGCCCGCCTGGTCGGGGCTCGTTCCAGTGAGGTCGCGCGCCTCGCGCGCCGCTGCTTGCGCGCGCTCGATCGCCCCCGCGGCGCGATCCGATCGGATCCGGTCCTGGCCCGGCCCGTAGTGATAGGCGGCAGCCACTGCCGGCAACAGCAACCACAGGAAGAGGATGGCCTTCCGCATGCGATTCGTCCTCCCACACACTGCCACGCGCCCTCGCGCAGCAGACGGGTGATTCGGCGGATGATTCGGCAGATCATCCTACCTTCACGATCTCCCGCTGGTCACGCCGCGGCGTACTCGCGGCCGGTCGTTGCTCGCTGGCGATGACGACGCCCGGCCGGAAGCGCGTGCCGAAGAAGTGCAGGAACAGGGGCAGCATTGCCAACAGACCGCCACCGATGGCGCAAGCCATCAACGCATAGTCGCGCCGGGAGAGCCGCTCGAAGAGGTCGTCCTCCTCCAGCCCGGTGGCCTCGGCGAGCAAGCTCGAGGCGATGTGCCGCTCGTTGCCATTGTGGAAGGTCCCTCCGAGCCGCGCGGCCACCTGCTTCATGGTCGGGATGTCTTGGCGCGATTGCATGCCGTCAATGAACTTGCCGACGTCCGGATCGCCGATGCCGATGACCAGCACGCTGCGGACCGACGCTGGCATCTTGGGAATCCCGGTCGCCGGAACGGTGTTGCCGTCGCTCAACACCACCACGATCGTGCTGCGTGGATTCCACGGCTTCGCGATCTTCACGGCTTCCGCGAGCCCGTCGAAGAGCTTGGTCTTGCCGGCCGGAAAGGCGAAGTGCATCGGCAGGTCGCCCAGGATGTTGCGCACGACCTCGAAGTCGCGGGTGTCGACCACCACCGGCTTGGCGCCGTTGTAGAACGCGACCACCGAGACGCGGTACTGCTCGATCGGCACACGGTCGAAGAACGACTCCATCAGCTCGCGCGCCCGATCCATGCGGCTCAGCTTTTTCTGCGGCCCGGCATCGACCAGGCGCATGCTCGGCGAGACGTCGAGCACCAGGAGCACGTGATGCCGCGCCGGTTGATCGTCCTGGCTGTGCTCGTTGGCGTAGCGCCTCGGGAGCAGCAGCAGGAGCGTGGTGAGCCCCCACGCGAGCGCCGTCAGCGCAACCACGCGAAGAACCGGCGCCGCGCGCGCCCACGACGCCGGTCGCCCGGCGGGACCGAAAGCGAGGGAGGCGAGCCGCCGCACGCGCCGCGCATGCAACCACTCAGCCGGCACCGCCGCGACCACCACCACGAGCGCGGCCAGCAGTGGCCACAGCTCCTCGTTTGGCACGACGTCTACCACGGCGTGTACCGCAACCCGAACAACGCGAGCAGCGCGACGGCAAGCAGCGACAACCCCGCCAGGCACCACGGCCGGAAGTCGTCGGTCGCCTCGGCCTGGCTCTTCTCGAGCCGCGCCTTCTGCATCTGGTCGATGCGGCCGAAGACGTGGTCGAGCCCCTCGGGATCGCCCGGCTTGAACGCTTCGCCGCCGGTGATCGAGGTGATGCGCACGATCTCGTCGGGGATCTCGCCCTCGGCGATCTGCACCGCGTAGACGACGATGTGATCGTGGCGCAGCTCGC
>CAYRQC010000565.1:0-5609 GCA_964426265.1 uncultured Phycisphaerales bacterium
CGACGTAGCCCAGCGCGCGCAGCTCCTCGAGGAGCTTGGGGTCGACCTCGCCGTCACTGGTTCCGGGGCGGCCGTGCAGCTCGTTGGCGCGCCGCTGCCGTTCGAGGTCCTCGTCGATGAGCTTGCCGAGCCGGGCGACCACTTCGGGATGCTGCGCCGCGACGTCGACCAGCTCGGCCGGGTCTTCCGTGAGATCGAAAAGCTGCGCAGGCTCGCGGGCCGGCCGCATCAGCTTCCAGCGGCCCGCCGTGCTGGCGACCAGGTCCCCATGCCGTCCCGAGACCGCGAAGAGCGGCCGCGGCTGGTAGCCGCTCGCGAGCACGTCGCTGCCGCGGCACTGCGCCAGGAACCGCTCGTCGGCGAGCGCCGGCGCCAGCCCGCAGAGGGTCGGCCAGAGATCGAGCGTCGACATCGCGACGTCGACCACGGAGGGCAGCACGCCAGGCACCTTGATCAGCAGCGGCACGCGCAGCTGCTCGTCCCAGACGATGCCGTGGCCCATGTGGCCGTGCTGGCCGATGCTGGTGCCGTGGTCGGCGATGACGACGAGGGCGGTCGCCGGCGCGAGGTCGGGCTGGTCAAGCCGTTCGAGCAATGCTGCGAGCTGCTTGTCGAGGAAGCTCAGCGCTCCGTCATAGAGGTTGCTGGTCAGGGCGACGGTGCGGCCGTGCGCCTCGAGCTCCTCGGTGTTGTCGGGAAAGCCGCGCGAGTGGAGCCAGTCGGTGAGCTGCGGCTCGTCGTGGTAGAGCTCGCAGAAGCTCTTCGGCGGCGTCGGCGGCTCGAGCGGCTCGTGCGCATCGTAGAGGTGGACCCAGACGAAGAACGGGCTCGCACCGCAGCCGTCGATGAACTTGGTCGCATCGACGATCGCCTCGTGCGCGAAGCGGCGCCCCTTGATCGGCTCGGTCCACTTGTCGAAGCCGGCGGCGATCCCGGTGAAGCGCTTGACCGGCGTCGCGGTCACGAAGCCACCGGTCTTGGTGCCGCGCTCGCGGAACGCCTCGGCGAGGGTACGCAAGGTGGCGCTCGTCCTGAGCTTCAGCTCCTCGCGCTCGTCCTTCGACTTGCGTGCGTGGTTCGAGAGCACGCCGTGCTCGAACGGTCCGACGCCGGTGAAGATCGAGGTGTGGCTCGGCGTCGTCTGGGCCACCGGGGTCAGGCAGTGGGTGAAGCGGAGCGACTCCTTCGCGAGTCGATCGAGGTTCGGGGTGGTCGGGCGGAAGTAGCCGTAGCAGCTCATGCGATCGGAGCGGACCGTGTCGATGGTGACGATCACGAGGTTGCGCACGCCGGCGGGGGCGGCTTCCGCGGAGGGCGGCGGTGGCGAGGGCGGCGCGGCCGGTGGTGTCTGCGCGCGGCTCACCGTGGCGAGCAGCGCGCCGAAGAGCCACCGGGCGAGGAGTCGAACGTGGGTCATGGTTGCGTCCGTGCAGCGCGCGCCGTCCGTGCTGGTTGTTTCGCCCGCTCGGCGATGGGGGCGGGCCAGGTGCGCAGGTTCTACTCATTGACCGACGCCCCCCGGGATCGTTTGCTTTCGGAATGGTCGCTCTTGCGCTCGTAGGCATCTTTTTCCTCGCGGCGGCCACCGACCCGGCGCGCCAGGCCGCCGACCCGGGTGGTGCCGAGCAGCAGGCGCTCGCAGCGACCATCGATCGGGCGCTCGCGGAGGCTTGGGGCTCGCAGCAGATCACTCCCGCGCCGGCCGCCGATGACGCCCACTGGCTGCGTCGGCTCAGCCTCGACCTCTGCGGCGTCGTGCCGCCGGCGAGCGAGGTCGACGCCTTCCTCGCCGACCCCAGCGCCGACAAGCGTGCGCGCAAGATCGACGCCTATATCGAGGACCGGCGCCTCGCCGACCACTTCTCCTTTCTCTGGAGCAACCTGCTGGTCGCGACGGCCGGCAAGGACGCCAACAAGACCAAGCGCTGGGTGCGGCCGTGGCTGCGCGAGCAGCTCGAGCACCACGTGCCCTTCCGAGAGATCACGCGCCACCTCGTAGCCGACATCGGTGCGGCGCGTAATCCCGGGTCGTTCGCGTTCGTGCTGAGCTACCGCGATTCGATCGAGACGCTGGCCGGCGTGACGGCGCGCGCGTTCCTCGGTCTGCAGATCCAGTGCGCGCAGTGCCACGATCATCCCTACGACACGTGGAAGCGCGACCAGTTCAACCAGTTCGCCGGCTTCTTCCTCGAGCTGCGGGGCGATCACGGCTTGCTCTCGGAGCTGCAAGGTGGCGCCGGATTCCGCGTGATCGACAAGACGCCCGAATGGGATCTCGGCGATCGCCTGCGCAAGCTCGCCGCGCCGCCCGACCGCAAGATGGACTCGAGGAGCGAGACCATGGGCGCGATGGACGCGGTCGACGGCGCCAACGAGCGCGCCATGGCGCCCAAACGCGCGGAGCGCACGCCCGCCGAGCTGGCGGCGCTCACCGAGCTGATCGCGCTCTGCAAGCCGGGTAAGGACGGCTCGCGGCCGCTCGCACTGCTCGAATCCGATCCGGTCCGACTCGCGGCGCTGTCGGAACGGTTGCCGCGCGATGCCCTCGAGCTGCTCACGCGCTATCGCGATCGCCAGGCGCTCTTTGGAAAGGCCGGCTACCTCGATGGCACCCGCTACGTCGACACCACCACGCCGTCGCGCCGCGCAGCGGTCGCCGATTGGATCGTCGACCCGAAGAACCCGTGGTTCGGCCGCGCGATCGTCAACCGGACGTGGGACCACCTTTTTGGCAAAGGGCTGATCGACCCGGTCGATGATCTGAGCGGCAGCAAGGACCAGGTCGTCCCGGAGCTCCTCGATCAGCTCGGCCGCCTCTTCGTCGAGCACGACAGCGACTTGCGGTTCCTGCTCGGTGCGCTGGTGCGGACGAAGGCGTATGCGGCGGGCAACGCGGTGGCCGGCGATCCGGGTGCGCGCGCGCTGGCGGAGCGTTGGTTTGCGGCCCATCCGCGACGGCCGCTCACGCTCGAGCAGCTCGCGACGTCGCTGCTCTCCTTCGGGGTCGCGCCGCAGCCGGACGGTGCGGCCGACACGGCGAGCTTCGACGACCAACGCGAGCTGCTGCTGATCGATCTCGCGCGCTGCTCGCCGCCGCCCTGCGATGGGTCGGAGGCGGGCTTGCGATTCAACATCCCGCTCTCGCTGCTGCTCATGAATGGCAAGAGTGCCGCGGCGCCCGAGGCTCTTCGCAACGAGTCGGCGGTGGCGGCGCTCTTCGACGATGCGCGGCCCGCCGCCGTGCGCCTCACGCCGCTCTTCCACGCCACCGTCGGCCGCGCGCCGGCGGAGGGGGAGGCCGATCGGTTGCTGGCGACGCTGGCGCCCTCCAAGGGTCGGGGCACTGCGGCGATCGACGACCTCTTCTGGGCGCTCATCAACTCCGCCGAGTTTCGTACCAACCAGTGACCAGGGACCAACGAGCCACACCGCACCAGCGATTAGTCGTTGGTCCACCGTGATGATGCAGTGATTCCGCCATGACCCATCGCCTTCTGCCGACGTTCACGCCCTTTCGCGGTACGCGCGCCTTCACGCGTCGCGATCTTTTTGGGTGGCTCGCGCGTGGAGCCGTCGCGTCGTGCGCCGCGCCGTCGCTGCTCGAGCTGCTCTGCCGCCAGGCGCTCGCACAGCAGGCCGGCGGAGTGGCGCGTCGCAAGCATCTCGTGCTGCTCTGGCTCGAAGGCGGACCGAGCCAGATCGACACCTTCGATCCGAAGCCGGGCGCTGCCACCAACGGGCCGTTTGCGGCGCTCCCGACTGACGTCCGCGGCTGGTCGATGAGCGAGCATCTACCGGAGCTGGCCAAGCGCGCCGGGAAGCTCGCGGTGATCCGCACCATGACTTCGAAAGAGGGGAGCCATGCGCGGGCGCGGCAGCTCTTGCATGCGGGCTACACACCCAACCCGAGCGTGACGTTTCCAACGCTCGGCTCGATCGTGGCGCACGAGATCGGCGACCTCGATCACGACCTGCCGGCTTTCGTGCAGGTCGCGGGCCCGCCCGGCTCGCCCGGCTATCTCGGCACGCCGTGCGCGCCGTTCCTGATCCAGAACGCGGCGGCGCGGGTCGAGAACCTCGCCGCCCCGCGTGGCATCGGGAAGCCGCGGATCGCGTTGCGCGAGGCGCTCCTGCAAACGCTCGACGAGCAGCTCGCGAGCGAAGGCGCGGTCGACGAGGTGGCGCTCGGGACGGAGCAGCGGCGGCGCGCGCGCCGGCTGATGGAGACCAAGCTGCGAAGCGCCTTCGACCTCGACGAGGAGAAGGACGCCGTTCGCGATCGCTACGGCCGCAGCAGCTTTGGGCAAGGCGTCTTGCTGGCGCGCCGGTTGCTCGAGCAGGGCGTCAGCGCGATCGAGGTGCACTCCGAAGGCTGGGACACCCACATCGACAACTTCACGAAGACGCGCGCGCTCTGCCAGGAGCTCGATCCCGCGTTCGCGGCGTTGATCGACGAACTCGAGCAGCGCGGCCTGCTCGCCGACACGCTGATCGTCTGCATGGGGGAGTTCGGTCGCACGCCCGCCATCAAGAACTACGACGGCCGCGACCACTGGCCGAACAACTACTGCGTCGCCCTCGCCGGTTGTGGCGTGAAGGCGGGCACGGTGCTCGGCACCACCGACGAGCGCGGCGAAAACATCGTCGAGCGCCCGGTGCAGGTCGCCGACCTCTTCGGGACGATCGCCACGCTGCTCGGGATCGAGCGCGACAAGACCTTCCAGGCCACCGCTCGCCGACCGGTCAAGCTGATCGATCCCGACGGCGTAGTGGTGCATGAGCTGATCGCGTAGGCGTTTGGTAGCCGTGGCGCCGGCGGCCCGGCACCGGCCGGCGGTGCAACTCATTGACCGCGGTGGGCTCTTGAGGTCTGCTTCCTTCCTGGTCGATCGTCCGAAAGTGGACTCCTCTTCCATGCTGCGCGGAATGGTCGCTCTGGTCGTTTGCGGCGTCGGTTGCCTTGCGTCGGGGCTGACGGGATCGCCCGTTTCTACGTGCGCGGCCGCCGCTGACTCGCTACCCACCGGCACCGAGAACAACGCCGCGGAGCAGCAAGCGCTCGCCGCGACGATCGATCGAATGCTCGCTGAGGCGTGGGGGACGCAGCAACTTGTTCCGCCGCCGCCGGCGGATGACGCTCACTGGCTGCGGCGGCTCAGCCTCGACCTCTGCGGGAGCGTGCCGGCCGCGAGCGAGGTCGCCACGTTCCTCGCCGACCGCAGTCCGGAGAAGCGTGCACAGAGGATCGACGCCTACCTCGCGGACCGACGGCTCGCCGACCACTTCTCGCTCCTCTGGAGCAACCTGCTCGTCTCGTCGTCGGGCAAGGACTCGAACAAGACCACCGGCTGGGTCCAGTCGTGGCTGTACGAGCAGCTCGCGCGCCACGTGCCGTTCGGGGAGATCACGCGTCACCTGATCGCCGATGCGGGCGCCACGCGCACGCCAAGCTCGATCTCCTTCGTGCTGAGCTATCGCGACTCGATCGAGACGCTGGCCGGCGTCACCGCGCGCGCCTTCCTTGGCCTGCAGATCCAGTGCGCCCAGTGTCACGACCACCCGTACGAGAGCTGGACGCAGAAGGAATTCTGGGGCATGGCCGCCTTCTT
>CAYRQC010000566.1:0-3919 GCA_964426265.1 uncultured Phycisphaerales bacterium
GCGACCTTCTCGGCCGGCTCCGCCTCGAAGCCGAGGTCGCGCGCCATGGTCGGGAAGGTCGTGCGATCGAGCCCGAGCAGCGAGAAGCGGGTCGCGCCGCGCTGCAACGACGCGACCAACGCTGCCACCGGCTTCTCCAGCGTCGCATCGGTGGCCACCGTCATCGCGAGCAGCAGCGGGCCGTGAGCGAGCCGCGTCGCCAGCACCTCGATCGTGCGCAGCGTCTCGAGATCGGCGCGTTCGAGCGCATCGACGACCAGGAAGAGCGGCCGGCGCCGGGTCACTGCCACCAGCACCTCGACCAGCGCCGCGCGCAGCGGTGCCAGTTGGCGCGCACTCTTGGGCGCGCCGGTGACAATGAAGTCGCGGAGCTGGCCGGCGGCGCTCTCCTCGAGGCTGAAGGCGTCAGCGAGCAGCTCCCGCAACGGCTCGAGCGGGAGAGCAGGATCACGGCAGCTCGCGACCAGGAAGTACCCCTGCGGCCCGATCCGCTCCAGCCGATCGGCGAGCGCATCAACGAGGCGCGTCTTGCCGACGCCGCTCTCGCCTTCCAGCACGACGCGACGACAGTGGCCCGAGAACGCGGCGCGCGCCTCATCGTTGAGCAGCGCCAGCTCATGGTCGCGGGCGAGCAGCCGCGTGGCGCGCCGAACCGCGAGCCGGCGCCGTCCGCTCGACACATGGACGGAGACCGGCGCCGTCGCCGAACGCCAGTAGTCCGACCGTTCGCCACCGCCGAGCGCGTCGGCCGCCGCCTCTGCTCCCGCGAGGCGCGCCGCAGGGTCGCGTTCGAGCAGTGACTGGATCACGCGCTCGAGGAAGTAGGAGAGCTCGGGCCGCAGCTCGGTGAGCGGCGTCGGATCGCGCGATTGGACGGCGGCGACGTAGGCGTCGAATCCCTGCTCACGCTCCTGCGCATAGGGGTGAGCGCCGGCCGCCATCTCGTAGAGCACCAGCCCGAGCGCGAAGAGGTCGCTCTGCGGCGTCGCCGGCGCGCCGGTGAGCTGCTCGGGAGCGGCGTAGGCGACGGTGCCGAGGAACTTGCCCGCCGACGTCGCGCCGCTCGACAGGGGAGGCGGCGCGGCGTCCGACGAGCCGGCGCTGCTGATCGTGTCGACCGTGGTGATCAACCGTGCGAGACCGAAGTCGACCAGCTTCACCTGGCCTCGCTCATCGAGAAACAGGTTGGCCGGCTTCAGGTCGCGATGGACGATGTGGCGCCCATGGACGAACGCCAGCGTCTCGGCGATCTGGCGACCGACTTCGCGGATCACCGGTTCGGGCTGTGGTCCCTCGGTCTCGAGCCGGCTCTGCAGGCTGCCCCCGGTGAGGAGGTCCTGCACGATGTAATGCACGCGCCGGTGGCCCGCCAGCCGCAGCGTCCCGACCTCGTAGACGCGCGCGATCCCCGGGTGGCTCGCGCCGAGCCCGACTCCTGCCTCGCGCTTGAAGCGGCGGACGATCTGCGGGTCGGGAGCGAAGCGCGGATCGAGGATCTTGAGGGCGACCGGGTCCCCGGCGCGCAGCCCGCGGCGGCCGCCCGCCGCCACCGCGCGGTAGACCGCCCCCATCGCGCCGGCACCGAGCAGGCCGCCGATCCGGTAGCCGCGGATCTCGTCGGGAAGAGCAAGTTGAGGGGTGGCGGGCGTCTGCATCGGTTCCGGAGCGCCGCCGGTCGCCTTGACTCGACCGTGTGGCTCCTAGAGACTACCGCGCCCTTTCTCTTGGGCAGTACGTACCGGCACGGCGGGATCCCGCGGCGCGATGTCGATCCGATTCCACAACACGCTGACGCGCCGAGTCGAGGAGTTTGTCCCGGCGGTCCCGGGCGAGGTCCGCATGTACAACTGCGGGCCGACGGTCTACTCGTCGCCCCACATCGGCAACTTCCGGACCTTCCTGCTCGCCGACCTGCTGCGCCGGCTCCTCGAGTGGAAAGGGTTCAAGGTCACGCAGGTGATGAACCTGACCGACGTCGGTCACCTGCTCGACGACGCGGAGGAGGGCGAGGACAAGCTCGAAGCGGCCGCCAAGAAGAAGAGCACGTCGGCGTGGGCAATCGCGCAGCACTACATCGACGAGTTCGTCGCGGCGCTCGAGATCCTCGCGTTCCGCAAGGCACACTGGTACCCGCGCGCCACCGCGCACATCTCCGAGATGATCGCGATGGTCGAGACGCTGGAGGCGAAGGGCATCGCCTACCGCGCCCCCACCGGCAATGTCTACTTCGACATCGCCAAGTTCCCCGCCTACGGACGGCTGTCGGGCAACACCGGCGAGCAGCTCGAGGCTGGCGCGCGCATCGAGATCAACCCGGAGAAGCGCGATCCCCGCGACTTCGCGCTCTGGAAGGTCGACCCCCACCACCAGATGCAGTGGGATGCGCCATGGGGCCGCGGCTTCCCGGGCTGGCACATCGAGTGCTCGGCCATGTCGAAGAAGTACCTCGGCGAGACGCTCGACCTCCACACCGGCGGCGAGGACAACGTCTTCCCCCACCACGAATGCGAGATCGCGCAGTCGGAGGGGGCCAACGGCAAGCCGTTCGTGCGCCACTGGCTGCACGTCCGCCATCTGCTGGTCGACGGCACGAAGATGAGCAAGCGGCTCGGCAACGTGCATACGATCCAAGGGCTGGCTGACCAGGGTTACAGCGGCGATGCGATGCGGATCGCCTTGCAGAAGGCGCACTACCGCGAGTCGCTCAACTTCACGCTGGTCGGGCTCGACGAGGCCGAGAAGAAAGCCGCCCGCTACCGCGACCTGGCGCAGCGCCTGGACGCCGCCGCGGGGAGCGCGAGCGCGACTGGCGCCATGAGCGAGACGCAGAACCGCTGCGCCGAGCTGCGAAGCCGCTTCGAGGCGGCACTCGACGACGACTTGAATGTCTCGGTCGCGTTTGCCGTCCTCGACGAGACCGTGACCGAGGCGAACCGTCGCGCACCCACTGGTGGTGATGCGGCCGCGTTCCGAGGTTTGCTGCGCGAGCTTTGGGGCGTCTTCGGCCTGCTCGAGCGGAAGAACGGCACTGCCGAGTTGGCGGATGCCGAGGTCCTCGCTTTGATTCAGGAGCGCGAGACGGCCCGCAAGAGCCGAGACTTCAAACGCGCCGACGAGATCCGCGACCGGCTGAAGGTCCGCGGAATCGAGCTTCTCGACGGCAAGGATGGAGTTCGCTTCCGGCGCGTCACCGACAAGAATCCATGAGAATCGATGACGGACGAAGTTCCTGACCGACCCGAGTTCGAGCACGAGTTCATGCAAGCACTCATGACGGAGAAGAACGGATGAGGTGGGCACCGACCCTCTTGGTGGTGGCCGCGTTCGGGCTGCTGCTCTACATCAGCCGGCAGCGACCGGATGCTGGCGGCGACACTCCCGCGGCGACGAGCGGCTCCACGAACGGGGCGCCGCACGGCGACGGCCACACGTCTGCGGACGCCGGGTCGCACCCGGAGCCGGCGGGCGCCTCCGCCGCGGAACCGGCCGTCGAGCCAGCACGGTCGATCCCCGGGACCGCCGCCCTCGCGCCGCTCACCCGCAGCCCGAACAGCATCGTCGCCACCGTGAAGGACGGCGCTGGCAACGGGCAACGCCAGATCCGGGTGACCTTGCTCGACGCGAGCGGCAAGGAGATCGCCGCGAGACCAACGGACGCCGGTGGGCGCGCGCTCTTCGACCAAGTGACGGCCGGCCACTACATGCTGGTGGCCTTCGACCCCGACTACCTCTACACGGCCCGCGGCACGCAGACGGTCGACGTGAAGAGCGATGCGGTCACCGATGCGGAGCTGCGCGTCGATCGCGGCCGCTGCGGCATCCGGGGAACGGTCGTCGATGGTGGCAACCGTCCGATCGCCGCCAAGCGGGTGACGCTCTCGGCGGGCGGCGCCGAGCTGTCGGTGCAGACCGATCCGAA
>CAYRQC010000567.1:0-12219 GCA_964426265.1 uncultured Phycisphaerales bacterium
CTACCAGCGCCAGAAGGAGAACGTCTACGTCGTCGCGCTCGATCTCACGTTTCAGCGCTACCTCTTCGATGCGCGCTTTGGCGTCACCTCCTCCTACGACTGGTCGAGCAGCCCAGGGGTCAGCACGCGCCAACGCAACGGCACGCTCGACACCCGCTTCTCACTCAGCAAGCACTTCGCGGCCGGCGGGCTCCTGGTCTTCAACTTCACCAACGACCTGATCCGCCGCTTCACCGGTGTCGAGTTCACCAACGGCACCCACCACTCGACCAGCTCGCTGCTCGACCTCTCGTTCAGCCAGCCGATCCTGCGCGGCTTCGGTCCGGCGATCGTGCAGGAGCCGCTGGTGCAGGCGGAGCGCGAGGCGGCCTACCAACTGCGCGACTTCGAGCGGTTCCGCCAGGAGTTCGCGGTCCGCGTCTCGACCGAGTACTACCGCCTGCTGCAGTCGCAGGACCAGATCGAGAACGCGCGCCGGCGCTACCTGTCGCTGATCGACTCCCGCGAGCAGTCGGCGGCGCTGTCGGTCCGCGGCCGCCGCAGCCAGATCCAGCTCGACCAGGCGGTCCAGAGCGAGCTCAGCGCGCGCAACTCCTGGATCGTGTCGCAGCGCAGCTACCAGGACAACCTCGACAGCTTCAAGGTGACGCTCGGGTTGCCGGTCGAGGCCAACCTCGCCCTCGATCCGGCGGAGCTGCAGCGGTTGCGCGACGAGGGGCTGCCGGCGGTCCGCTTCAACGAGACGCGCGGGATCGACGTCGCGCTCGCCAAGCGGCTCGATCACGTGAACGAGATCGATCGGCTCGAGGACGCCGAGCGGCGGATCACCGTCGCCGCCGATGACCTGCGGACCGCGCTCGACCTCGACGCGTCGATCGCGATCCCGACCGATCGCGACACCGTCTTCGATCTGACGAGCGGCGAGACGACGTGGCGCGCGGGGGCGACGCTCGACCTGCCGGTCGACAAGCTCGCGGAACGCAACTCCTACCGCCGCGCCTTGATCCAGCGCGAGGTGCAGGCGCGGGCGCTCTCGCTCAGCGAGGACCAGGTCAAGACCGACGTGCGCGACGCGCTGCGCCGGCTCGCCCAGGTCCGCGAGGCGCACCGCATCGCGATCGAGTCGGTCGCCGTCGCCGAGCGGCGGGTGCAGTCGACGGCGCTCACGCTGCGGATGGGCCGCATCCAGATCCGTGACGCCCTCGAAGCGACCGATGCGCTGAACAACGCGAAGAACCAGCTCACGCAGGCGCTGGTCGACTACGAGGTCGCGCGGCTCGAGCTCGCGCGCGACATGGGGCTGCTTTCGCTCGGGGAGAGCGGCGTCGTGATCCGTGACCTGCCACCGCCCACGGCAGGCGAGACTGCGGTGGAGCCGGGCGCGAGTGTCGAGAGTTCCGGCGAGGGTTCCGGCGAGGGTTCCGACGAAAGCAAAGAGCAGGGTTCCGACCCTGGTCCCGGCGCGAGTCCAAAACCGTCGAGCGGAGAAGAGAAGTGAACAAGAACAGCAGCGACCTGGCACGACCACGGCGTCAACGCGGCGCCGCGATCTTCTGGGTCATCGGCATCGTCCTGCTGCTGGCCGCCGGCGGCATCGCCTTCTGGCAGAACCGCGGCGAGGCGCCGACCAAGGACCTCACGCTGACCTGGGCCGCGGTGCAGGAGAAGATGCGCGTCTCGATCGTCGAGTCGGGACAGCTCAAGGCGGCCAAGTCGGTCGACATCTACTGCAAGGTCAAGGGCGGCGCGACCATCCTCGAGCTGGTCGACGAAGGGACGCGGGTCAACGAAGGCGACGTCGTGGTGCGGCTCGATGCCAGCAACCTCGAGGACGAGCTGACCGCGCAGAAGATCAAGTTCCTGAACGCGAAGGCGGCGCTGATCCAGGCCGAGAAGGCCAAGGAGATCCAGGAGAGCAAGAACGCGAGCGACACCCAGAAGATCTCGGTCGACCTCACGATCGCGCAGACCGACCTCGAGAAGTACCTGAACGGCGACTTCCCGATCAAGGAGCAGCAGGCGATCTCGGACGAGAAGCTCGCCGAGTCGGAGGAGAAGACGGCGCAGAAGAAGGCCGAGGACACCGCCGAGCTGGTGGCGCTCGACTTCGCCGCCGACAGCGAGCTGCAGAGCGACCAGCTCACCTACGAGAAGGCGAAGGTGAAGCGCGAGATGGCCGGCGTGCAGAAGAAGATGCTCGCCAAGTACGACAAGCCGCGCCAGCAGCTCTTCCTGCAGAGCGACGTCGACCAGAAGACGGCCGAGCTCGACCGCGTGAAGCTGCGATGCGTGGCCGACATCGCCCAGAAGATCGCCGACTTCGAGTCGAAGAAGGCGACCTTCGACCTCGAGGAGTCGAAGCTGAAGCTCCTCGAGAGCCAGCTCAACAACACGGTGATCAAGGCGTCCGCCAGCGGGCTCGTCGTCTACCCGGGCAACGGCGGCGGCATGGGCGGCATGGGCCGCAGCGACCGCGACCGCGTCGAGGAGGGGGCGCAGGCGCGCGAGAACCAGCTTCTGATCAGCCTCCCCGACACCAGCGAGATGGTGGTGGTGGTCAGCGTCCACGAGTCGGCGGTCGACAAGCTGGTGCTCGGCCAGCCGGCGATCGTGACGATCGACGCGATCGCCGACCGCTCCTTCATCGGCAAGGTGACCTTCATCGCGCCGCTGCCCGACTCGCAGAACCAGTGGCTGAACCCCGACCTCAAGGTCTACCGCTGCGAGATCACGCTCGGCGACGACACGGCAGGGCTGCGTCCCGGGATGAGTGCCAGCGCTGAGATCGTGGTCGACGAGCTCGCCGACACGATCGGGGTGCCGATCCACGCCGTGCACCGCAGCGGCGACCACTTCTATGTCTTCGTCGACGGCGGGGATGGCAAGGCGCAGATCCGCGAGATCAAGACCGGGATGCACAACGACTCGCGGGTGGCCGTGGCCGACGGGCTCGCGGTGGGGGATCAGGTCTTCCTGTCGACCCCGGCCGGCGCGCCGCAGCCCAACTTCCCGGCGTCGGCGGCGAAGGCCGCGGAGACGTCGGTCGGTGAGCTGCGCAAGCGGGCCGATGCGATCTCGTCGAAGGTGCCCAAGCCGGACGAGCAGAAGCCGACCGCGGCGGGCGGGCCGTTCGGCGGCTTCGACATGGCGGCGATGGCCAAGATGAAGGACATGACTCCCGAAGAGCGCGCCAAGGCGTGGGAGGAGATGCTGAGCAAGATGACGCCCGAGCAGCGCAAGCAGTGGGAGGAGCGGGCGAAGTCCTTCGGTGGCGGTGCCGGCGGTGCCGGCGGCGCTGGTGGCGGGGGACGTGGACCCGGCGGTGGTGGTGGCGATCGTGGCGGCGGGAAGAAGGACGGCGAGGCCAAGCCGGCATCGGGCGGTCAGTGACGCAACGTACCGCTCGCCCCAAGTTCCCGGAGTCATCGTGGCTGCCGCCGAGCTGACGACCCCCGAGCTGCCGATCAGCGAGCCGACCAGCGACGCGACCACCGTGGTCGAGCTGCGCGCCGTCGAACGCCACTACCAGATGGGCGAAACGATCGTCCACGCGCTCGATGGCGTGAGCTTCAAGATCGCGCGCGGCTCCTACTGGGCGATCATGGGTCCGTCGGGCTCCGGCAAGTCGACCCTGCTCAACGTGCTCGGATGCCTCGATCGGCCGACGGCGGGCGCCTATCTGCTCGGCGGCGAGGACGTCTCGCAGCTCTCGGACGACGCGCTCTCCGAGGTGCGCGGCCACAAGCTCGGCTTCGTCTTCCAGTCGTTCCAGTTGATCCAGCAGCTCTCGATCCTGGAGAACGTCGAGGTGCCGCTCTTCTATCAAGGCATCGCGCCCAAGGACTCGCGGGCGCGCGCGCAACAGGCGTTGGAGCGCGTGGGCCTCGGCGACCGGCTCTACCACCGACCGAACGAGCTGTCGGGTGGGCAGCAGCAGCGCGCCGCCGTGGCGCGTGCCCTGGTCAACGAGCCGATCGTGCTGCTGGCCGACGAGCCGACCGGCAACCTCGACAGCAAGACGGCCAAGGAGATGCTCGAGCTCTTCGACGCGCTCCATTCGCAAGGCAGCACGATCATCCTGGTCACTCACGATCCACTCGTCGCCGCGCGCGCCGAGTGGGTGCTGCGGGTGCTCGACGGCAAGGTGCACCGCGTCGAACGCGGCGACAAGAACCGACAGCCTGGGGCCACCGGCTCACCGGGAGCGCACGCTTGATCACGTCGGCGCTCCGCACGTTCCATCTCGGGCTGCGTGGCGTCGCGCGCCACGGGTTGCGTTCGCTGCTGACGAGCCTCGGCGTCCTCTTCGGTGTGGCGTCGGTGATCGCGATGCTCGCGATCGGCGAGGGACTCTCGCACGACGTGCAGATGCGCATCCAGGCGCTCGGCTCCAACAACATCCTGGTACGCAGCTTGAAGCCGCCGGAGAGCAACAGCGCCGGCGCCGAGCGGTCGCGCCTGTCGGTCTACGGCCTCACCTACCAGGACGCGGAGCGGATGAAGAAGACGCTCCCGAACGCACAGATCGTGGTACCGGTGCGCGCGATCTACCAGGACGCCCGCGCCCGCGACCGTCGCAGCGACGCCCGCGTGGTCGGCACCGTGCCATGGTTCGGCGAGACCAACCAGTTCTCGCTGGCGGCCGGCCGCTTCGTCACCGAGATCGACCTCGAGGCGCGCTCGCCCATCTGCGTGCTCGGCGCGACCGTGGCGTCCGATCTCTTCCCGCTCGAGGATCCGCTCGGGAAGCTGATCAAGCTCGGCACGATGGCCTTCCGCGTGGTCGGCGTCATGGAGCCGCGCACCGTCCTCACCGGCGACGACCAGGGGACGCTCGAGGACCTCTCCCGCGACGTCTACGCACCGCTCACCACCGTCCGCCAGTATTGGGGCGAGGTGATCGTCAAGGTCTCATCGGGCAGCCGCGACATGGAGCAGGTCGAGCTCCACCAGTTGCAGGTGCGCGTCGGCGACATCTCGCGCGTCGAGTCGACGGCCGCGGTCCTCTCGGAGATGCTCGCCAGCTCGCACAAGGACAAGAAGGACTACGAGGTGGTCGTCCCGCTCTCCCTGCTGCGCGAGGCGGAGGAGACCAAGAAGGACTTCAACCGCGTGCTCGGCGCGATCGCCGGGATCTCGCTGTTGATCGGCGGCATCGGCATCACCAACGTGATGCTCGCGACGGTGACCGAGCGGACGCGCGAGATCGGCATCCGCCGCGCGCTCGGCGCCAAGCGCAAGCACATCGTCGCGCAGTTCCTGGTCGAGACGATCGTCCTGGCCGGTGGCGGCGGCATCCTCGGCATGGCACTCGGCTGGTTCATCACGGTGCTCGTGCCGGCGATCAACCCCAATCTCCACCCACTGCCGACGCAGGAGAGCTACGTCCTCTCGTTCGTGATCTCGGTGGTGGTCGGCATCGTCTTCGGCCTCTATCCCGCGTGGCGCGCGGCGACCATGGATCCGGTGGACGCGCTGCGCCACGAGTAGCGATCGGGTTGCCGATAGCGGAGCTCGCGATGGCACCGCAGGCACGTCGTCTCGCGATCGTCACGTGGCTCACCATCGCCGCCGCCGTTGCCGGCGTCGCGATCCGACGCGTGCGGTCACCGGACCACGCCGCGCCACCCTCTCCAGCCCCGGACGGAATGGTCTGGATCCCCGGCGGCGAGTTCACCATGGGATCGCTCGATCCGCGCGGTTGCCCGTGCGGCGGCAACGAGCCGTTCGACGAGGGTCGTCCGCTGCACCGCGTCGAGGTCGACGGCTTCTGGATGGAAGCGACCGAGGTCACCAACGCGCAGTTCGAGCAGTTCGTCGGCGCGACCGGCTGGGTCACCGCGGCCGAGCGCGCGCCGACTCGCGAGGAGTTTCCTTCCGCGCCGGAGGCGAGCCTGGTGGCCGGCGCGCTCGTCTTCGCGCCGACGGCCGAGCCGGTCGCGTTGGACGACGTGCGGCAGTGGTGGCGCCACGTTCCGGGGGCGAGCTGGCGTCATCCCACCGGCCCCGACAGCGATCTGGTCGGCCGCGAGCGGCATCCGGTCGTGCAGGTCGCCTACGCGGATGCGGAGGCCTATGCGGCCTGGGCGGGCAAGCGCCTGCCGACCGAAGCGGAGTGGGAGTTCGCGGCGCGTGGCGGTCTTGCGGGCAAGGCCTATCCGTGGGGCGATGAGCTCACTCCCGCCGGCCACTGGCCGCTCAACATCTTCCAGGGCGACTTCCCCATCGCCGGCCGGGACACCGGCGCCGACGGGTTCGTCGGTCTCGCACCGGTCGCGCAGTTCGCGCCCAACGGCTACGGCCTCCACGACGTCGCCGGCAACGTTTGGGAGTGGTGTAGTGATTGGTACCGGCCCGACTACTACGCCAGCCTCGTCGTGCAAGTCGCCACGCCGTCCGCCACGCAACCGGGAACGACGATCGGTGTGGCGCGCAATCCTCGCGGACCCGCGAGCAGCTTCGATCCGCTGGAGCCGGGCGCGCAGAAGCGTGTGCTACGCGGTGGCTCGTTCCTCTGCACGGACCAATACTGCACGCGTTACCGGGTCGGCGCGCGCGGCAAAGGGGAGGTTCACACCGCCAGCAACCATGTCGGGTTCCGCTGTGTGAAGTCGGCGGGTGTGGCGTCGGCGACGTCCACGAACGGCACCAACAGTACGAACGCCACGAATGCCACGGACCGCGAGCACTGACGAAGATCGGCCGGGGCGACCACGCGATCGATCCCGCCTTGCCATCCCGACCGCTCGCCTACTCCTTCGCCGACCACCACGCGTCGATCAGTTGGGTCAGCTCCGCGACGCGCGCCGGCTCCGCGGCGGCGAGCTCCTTCTCCTCGTGCGGATCGGCGGCGACATCGAATAGCTCGGGTTGCGGCTTGCGTTCGGGATGCTTCGGCGTCTGGAGATTCGCCGGATTCGGGAGGATGAGCTTCCAACGTCCATCGGCGATGCACCAGCGATAGGTCACGTTGGCGGCCGGCGAGTGGATGTCGCGGGCGGCGTAGGTGAAGCACTCGCCGAAGATCGCCTTGCGGCCCTGTACGGCCGCGTCGGAGAGCAGGTCGACGCCTTGCATGGCGGGGTCCGGCGGCAGGCCGCACGCGTGCAACAGCGTCGGCGCGAGGTCGATGCTCATCACCGGTGTGTCGACTTCGCGCGGCTTCACATGGCCCGGCCAGCGGATCAGGATCGGCGTGCGCAGCCCGCCGTCGCGGGAGGACGATTTCGAGCCCGGGCCCACCTCCGGCGTGTTCGGCTGCGCGATCCAGCCGTTGTCGCTGAGGAAGACGACGATCGTGTCGTCGGCCAGCTTCTTGCGGTCGAGGAAGTCGAGGAGCGCGCCGCACGTCTCATCGAGCCATTCGATCATCGCCCAGTAGCGAGCGATGAAGAGCGACGGCGTGCGCGCCGTGTACTTGTCGAGGAGTCGCTGCGGCGGGTCGTGGGGCAGGTGCGGCAGGAGCGGCGCATACCAGAGGAACCACGGCTGCTCGCCCGCCTGCTCGATGAAGTCGCAGATCGGCTGCATCGTCTCGCGCCCGATCCGGAGCCCCTCGTCCCCGTGCCCGCCACCCTTGTCGACGGCGCCGGTCGTCATGCCCTGCGTGAAGCCGGCGGTGGTGAAGCTGCCCTGCCACCACTTGCCGGTCTGGAAGCTGGTGTAACCGATCGTGGCGAGCGCGCGGGGCAGCGTCGGCTGGTTCTCGAGGAACTTCGACATCTCGACCGCCTGCGCGGCCTGTTCCCGATACGCCGGATCGTCCTTCAGGTCGTGCCACTTGGTGCCGTCCGGGTGGGGCGGGCTGTTGCAACAGACTTTCGTTTGATGCGGGTAGAGGCCGGTGATGATGCTGGCCAGCGACGGACAGCAGACGCTGGAGGGGACGTAGCCGCGCCGGAAGACGAGGCTCTGTGCCGCGAGCTGGTCGAGCCGCGGCGTCGTGACCTGCGGATGGCCCATGAAGCCGTAGTCGGTCCAGCCGTGATCGTCGGAGATGATCAGGACGATGTTGGGTTTGCGTGGAGTCGGGCTGTTGGCGTGCGGCTCCCCGCCTGATTGCGGCAGCGCAACACCGGCCAGCGCCGCGATCAACGGCAGCAGCGCGCTCGCGAATCGACCCGCCTTGCGCGTGGAGGGGTTGCTCACTTCGAGAGCTCCGCCCGTTTCGCCTGCGCCCGCGCGCGCACGATCGCCGCCGCCTTCGCCTCGGGCGCGTCGGCCGGGACGACCGCCAGGAAGCGGGTGACGATCGCCTCCACTTCGGCGAAGAGCTCCAGCGCGCGAGCGCTCTCCTTGGCTCGCACCGCCCGATCGGCCTCCTCCGCGAGGTGCTGGCCGAGGAAGAGCAGCGCATCGGGATAGGTCGGCTCCTGTCGCAGCGATTCGCGCACCGCCTGCTCGACGCGCGCCGCGAGCGCCCGCTCCGCCGCCGCGAGCCGCTTGCCCTCCTTGCCCTCGCCGCGGTCGCGCGCCGCCTTCGCCTGCTCCTTCGCCTGGGTCCGCTCGACGTCGAGGCAGCGCGCCAGCGCGAACCAGGTCCGGCCGCGCCGCGGATCGAGCTCGAGCGCCCGCTGCAGCTCGTGCGCCGCCTCGCTCTCGTTGGCGGTCGCGAGGTTGATCAGCATCATCCCGAGCTGCTCGTGGAAGAGGGCGCTCTGCGGCTCGTCGTGGGTCAGAGTGCGCAGCAGCTCGATCGAGTGGTCGTACTCGCCGCGTTCGATCGCCGTCGACACCGCGTCGAAGCCGGCGAACGCGGCGAGCTTGCCGTAGGCGTCCGGCAGCGTCGACCAGTCGCCACCCGGCCGGCTCGCGTTCACGCCGCCTTGTGCGTAGCCGAGGGCGGCGAGCGCCGCGCGATCGGCGTCGGAGAGCCCCGGGCTCTCATGGGCGAGCGGGTGGGCGGCCGCCTGCTCGGCGGCGAGCCGGCGCGCGAGGCCGAGCGCGCGCGGATCGTCGCTCGCGAAGAGGTTCTTCTTCTCTTGCGGATCGGTGGCGCGGTCGAAGAGCTGCTCGCGCGCCGAGTGGAGGTACTTCAGCGGTCCGGCGATGCACCCTTCGAACGGCGCGAAGCCGTAGTTCAGCCAGACGTACCAGCTCTCGATCGGCACCACGCGGTCGGGCGGCGCGAGGGTCGGATCGGCCATCCAGGGCGAGAGGTCGCGGCCGTCGAAGTGCTCGCCACGCGCATCGACACCGAGCCGTGCGAGCAGTGTCGGCGCGACGTCGACCAGCGAGGTGGTCAGCTCGACCTTGGCGTGCGGCAGCTCGAGGTCGCGGATGAGGAGCGGCACGCGAATCGTCGCATCGAACAAGAAGTGGCCGTGCGTCGTCTCGAGCGCGTCGCCGAGGCTCTCACCGTGGTCGGCCGCGACCACCACCACCATGCGATCGAGCAGCCCGCGCTCGCGCAGGTCGCCGAAGAGGCGGCCGAGCTGCTCGTCCATGCTGCGGATCTCGGCCTCGTAGAGCGCGTGATTCAGGGCCGCGAGGTCGACCGTCGCGGTGAGCTGCGGCGTGGGCTGCGGATCGTAGGGATTGTGGGGATCGAAGAGGTGGAGCCAATAGAAGAAGGGTGGGCGCCCGTCGGCAGCCGCGGGCTTGGTGGTCGCTGTGGCTTTCGCGAGCTCCGCGAGGTCGGCGAGCGCGCGGTCGACCATCGGGGTGGCGCGCAGCTCATCGAAGTGGAGCGTGCGCGCGCTGGTGACGGCGCGGGGTGGCGAGAAGTAGTGGTCAAACCCCTGGTCGAGGCCGAAGACGGGATCGAGCACGAACGCGGCGACGGCGGCGCCCGTCGCATAGCCCGCCTCATGGAGCAGCTCGGCGAGTGTGTGTACTTCGGCCGGTACGCGATAAAGCGAGTTGTCGTGGACGCCGTGAGAGCCGGGGTAGAGCCCGGTCATCAGCGAGGTGTGGGCCGGCAGCGTGAGCGGTGCGACGGTGACTGCGTCGGTGAAGACCACCGACTGCGCCGCCAGTGCATCGAGCACCGGCGTCGGCGACGGCTGGCGGCCGAGGAAACCCATGGAGTCGCGCCGCGTCGTGTCGAGCGTGATCAGGAGCACGTCGCGCTGTCGGGTCTCCGTTGCCGTGGTGCCGCGCGATTGCGCCTCCGTTGCGGACGCCAGTGCGACGCCAAGCGCGGAGCCGACCGCGCACCGCAGCACCAGCTCGCGGCGCTCTCTCGTCACCGCGGCCGTCCCGAGAGGTAACCGACCAGCTCGCCGGACGCCCAGACCGTCGAAAGCAACAGGAGCAGCGGCGCCGCGAGCAGCGTGCGCGCGACGAATCGACGCTTGCCGAGCGCGCCCTTCAGGAGCCGCAGAGTGAGCACGAACGGCAGCAACGGCGTCATCGCCGCGTAGACCAGCCGTTTGCCGAGACCCGCACCGGCGACGCGGCTCCCGCCGTACGAGCGCCCCCAGACCCACCGCTCGCGCAGCGCCTCGCCGAGTGTGAGCCCGGTGCGCGTCTGCCAGACGACCACTCGAGGCGTGAGCCGCAGCTCATGGCCGCGCGCCGCGATCGCGCCATGCACGAGCGTCTCGTGGTAATCGCCGCGCCACGACTCTGCGACCTCTTCCAGCACGCTGCGCCGGTAGCAGACATTGCTGTCGCTCACGTACCAGGCCGGCCCCTCCGCGAGCGGGTTCATGTAGCGTCCGAAGTCGCAGAGATAGACGGCGAACGCGAGCAGCCCCTTGCCGCCACACTCGACCGCGCCGCCAACGCAGCCCGCCTTCGGGTGGTCGGCGAGCGCCGCAAGCAGCCCCGCACACCAGCCCGGTTCCGCGTGCGCGTGGTCCTCGGTCAGCACCACGTGGCGGCCGCGCGCGGCGCGCAGCCCGAGCGTGCGCAGCGTGTCGTGGTGCTCGCGGCTGCCGCCGGCGCGCGCGGCGCTGGTGTCGACGCCCTTGAGCTCCAGGAAGCGCGTCCGCGGGAACTTCGCCTGCAGCGCGAGCGACCCGGCGCACGGTGCATCCCACGGGACCAGGACCTCATGGCTCGGCAGATCGACCTGCGCGTCGAGTGCCGCCAGGCAGCGCTCGAGATCGGGGGTCTTCCCCGAGATCAGTCCGATGACGATCGAGAGTTCCGGGTCGGTGGTGTTCATGCAGTGCTGTTACTCGACCTCTTCCAGCGCATTCCCGAAGCCGAAGGCGTAGCCGCTCCACTCGCCAAAGACATAGGTGAAGGCCACCGGGATCAGGAGCGGAAGCGTGAGCAGGTACTGCCCGAGATAAGGGCTCTTCAGCACCCGCGCGGTGATGCGCGCCAGCAGCAGGAACGGGAAGAGCGGCGCCAACAGCAGATAGACCAGCCGTTTGCCGAGCGACGCCTTCGCGCCCTGCATCGCGCCCCAGACCCGCGACAGCAGATAGCGCTGCCGCAGGTAGTAGCCGAAGTGGAACGGCCCGGTGGTGGGGACCCCGAGCCGTTGCAGCCCGCGCAGCTTCCCCTCCGCGTGCAGCAGTGGGTGGAGCACCACCTCCCAGTAGCCGCTGGTCAGGACCGCCGCATGCTTCACCAGCAGCGCGCGGCGATAGGCGATGTTGGCGCCGTTCAGCAGCCACCGCTCGCCGTCGGGCCACGGTTGCAAGTAGTTGTGGTACTCACTGAAGAGGACGACCCAGTCGCACCGCCGGGTGTACGCATCGTCGAGGATCGGCCCGCCGAGCGCCGCATCGCCCGCCTGGAACGACTCACGGATCGCCCGCAGCCAGCCGCTCGTCGGGCGGCAGTGCTCCTCGATGACCGCCACGATCGCGCCCGTCGCGCGAGCCGCCGCCACGGCGCGCAGCTTCGGGACGCTCGGCTTCTTGCCATCGGGCGCGCGCGCCACCGGGAGCAGCGTGACCCACGGGTAGCTCGCCGTGAGGCGCGCAGCGGTCGCGCCGCCGACGCGATCGGCGATCACGACCTCGGCCTGCTCGGCCACCGCCTGCTCGCGCAGCGCATCGAGCAGCCGGAAGAGGAACTCGCCACCGGCGCCGGAGGCGATGACGACGGAGATCGATGGCAGCGGGCTGGTCACCATCCGCGCGAGGCTACACGAGCGGCGCCCTCAGGTCTTGACGGCCCCCGATCGCGCGCTACACCAGTCCCGACGCGTGTCCGCTGCAGAGCTTGCCCGCTCTCGCGAATGACGAGCGGTCGATCACCCACCTGCAGGCTCATGCGCCAGGAGGCTCAGTCGCCGAAGGTCCATTCGAAGGGGGG
>CAYRQC010000568.1:0-3149 GCA_964426265.1 uncultured Phycisphaerales bacterium
ACGTTGTCGAGCGTCGCGTCGCGCCGCGCGAGCTTCCAGACCTCGTGCGCCAGCATCTCGCGCGACACGTGGTGGCCGTGATGCAACAGCAGGAACTCGAGCAGCTCGAACTCGCGCAACGTGAGCGCGATCTCGCGGCCGCCCCGCGTCACCCGGCGCGCCATGCGATCGAGCTCGAGATCACCCACGCGCACCAGGGCAGGCGGGTCGGCCTTGCCGCGGCGCAGCAGTGCGCGGACCCGCGCCGTGAGCTCGGCCAGCGCGAACGGCTTGACGAGGTAGTCGTCGGCGCCGGCGTCGAGACCGGCGACCTTGTCTTCGAGTGTGTCGCGCGCGGTGATCATCAGCACCGGCGTCCGCGGTTCGCGCCGGCGCAGCGGCCCGAGCACCTCGAGCCCGCTGCGCCCCGGCAGCATCCAGTCGAGCAGCACGAGGTCGAACTCGCGCGAGCTGACCAGGAAGAACCCCTCTTCACCGGTGGCGGCGACGGTGACCTGGTAACCATCGGCGCGCAGCACCTCGGCGAGTGCCTGGCTCACCTTCAGCTCGTCCTCCACGACGAGGATGCGCGCGTCCGATGGTTCCAGTCGTTCCACGAGGGGCCGGATGATAGGAGGCACGCAGGCTCGCCCGTGGTCACCAACCCTGAAAAAGGATTCAGGGAGGAATTACTAGGGGGTTACTGGATCGCCGGATACGACAACACGCCATCCAGCGGTGGTCCGCCGCCATCCAGCGGCGGCGACCTGCCGCAACCCCAACGGCGGCGCTTTGCCGCCAACCTTGAAGGAGGGCTCCATGCGATCGATGTCGAAGTGGCTCGCCGCGGCGCTCGCGGTGGTGGTGGTCGTGCTCGCCGCGAGCGGCGGCGCGGCGCTGCAAGCACAGAGCGCGCAGGCTAAGGCGAAGATGACGAAGGAGGAGGCCGCGAAGGTCCAGGCCGAACGCCTCGCGATGTTCAAGAAGTCGTTCCCGATGGCGAAGATCTCCCTGGCCGCGGCGCTGGCGACTGGCGAGAAGGAAGGGAAAGCTCGCGCCCATTCCGTCGAGTACACACTCACCAAGGAAGGCAAGCTGACGATCGAGGTCGGCCTCCTGGTCAACGGCAAGTTTGCCGAGATCTTCGTCGATCCGGACACCGGCAAGGCGGCGGCCATGAAGTCGATGGAAGAGGGTGAGGAAGAGGAGGAAGGCGAGGAAGAGGAAGAAGACGAAGAAGACGAGAAGGGCGGGAACTGATCGATCGTTATTGCTGGCGAGTGGCTCGTACTCGTAATCGGATGGTGATTGGATCGTGATTGGATGATTGGCGCGGCGCCGCGTCGAGATCTGTCACATCAGGTCTTGCGCGGCGCCGTAGTCGGTACCCTTCGTAGATGCCAGCGCTCGCCTGCATCGCCGCCGCACTCGCCGTTTGCGAGCCCCCGCAGGAGTCGCCGAGCTACGCCCCGTTGCGGATTCCACCGGGTCTGGCGCGGCCGACCATCGATGGCGTGCTCGACGACGAGGTCTGGCAGCAGGCACCGCTCTTGTCCGAGCTGCGCCAGGTGGAGCCGGTCGCCGGCGCGCTCCCGAGCGAAACCACGGAGGTCCGCCTCGTCTATGACGAGCGCTCGCTCTTTCTCGGCGTGCTTTGCCAGGATCGCGATCCCCCGACGATCCGCGCCACCCAGCGCCGGCGCGACAGCAGCCTCCAACCGGACGACAGCGTCGCCTTCCTCTTCGACAGCTTCCTCGATCATCGCAACGCCTTCTACTTCGCGGTCGGCGCGGCGGGCGGGATGATCGACGCGCTGGTCGCGAAGAACGGCGCCGAGTTCAACCAGCAGTGGGATGGCATCTGGGACGCGTCGGCACGCATCACCGAGGAGGGCTGGGTCGCCGAGGTCGAGATCCCGCTCGCGACCCTCTCGTTCCGGCCGGACACCACGGTCTGGGGCTTCAACTTCCGGCGCAAGATCCGACGCAACAACGAAGAAGCGCGCTGGGCCAGCCCCTCGCCGCGCATCGACTTCGACTTCGTCGCCAATGCCGGCACGCTGACCGGCCTGCACGACCTCGCGCAGAGCTTCGGTCTGGATGTCGTGCCGTTCGCGATCGGCCGCTACGTCCGCGATCGCGCGGCCGACCGCTCGTACAGTCGCGGCGATGCCGGGCTCGACCTCTATTGGCGGATCACGCCGGATTGGAAGCTGTCGCTCTCGGCAAACACCGATTTCGCCGAGACCGAGGTCGACGAGCGCCGGGTGAACCTCACCCGCTTTCCGCTCTTCTTCCCGGAAAAGCGCCGCTTCTTCCTCGAGGATTCGAGCAACTTCGTCTTCGGGGGCGGCGAGGACGCCACCGTGTTGCCTTTCTTCTCGCGCCGGATCGGGCGCGACGACGACGGCGACGAGCTCCCGATCCTCTTCGCGAGCAAACTCACCGGCCGCACCGACGGCGGCTCGCTCGGTCTGCTCGAAGTGGAGACGGAGGGGCGACACGGCATCGACGCCAAGCACCTTTTCGTCGGCCGCTTCGAGACCAACCTCTTCGAGCAGTCGACCGCCGGCGTGATCTTCACCCACGGTGATCCGACCGGCGACGCGCGCAGTGACACCTACGGCGCCGACTTCAACTATCGCACCGACCAGTTCGCCGGCGACCACAACCTGCGCGTGAGCGGCAACCTCGTGCGCTCCGACACCCGTGACGTGGGCGGGCGCGACAAGGCCTGGAACGCGCGCATCTCCTATCCCAACGACGAGCTCGAGGCCGCCTTCGACCTCACCATGATCGAGGAGCAGTTCAGCCCGCTGCTCGGCTTCGTCGCGCGCACCGGCATCAAGCAGTACCAATGGCAGGCGGCCTATGCGCCGCGCGTGAACAGCGAGCTCGTGCGCCAGCTCACCTTCGAGATCGAGCCGACCGTCATCACCGACTTCGGGAATCGGACCGAGACGTCGGAAGTGCGAGTCCGCCCGTTCGGTGTCGAGCTGCAATCCGGTGACGAGGCCGGGCTCTGGATCACGCGCGTCTACGACCATCTGGACGAGGACTTCGAGATCGAGGATGGCGTCGTGATCCCCGCCGACGGCTACCGCTACACGCGCTACGGAGGGACCATCGAGACCTCGAGCGGCCGCCCCTTCACGTTGACCACCAGTGCG
>CAYRQC010000569.1:0-3569 GCA_964426265.1 uncultured Phycisphaerales bacterium
TCGGGCCGCAGCTCGATCGCCTTGCGAAAGCAGCGGAGCGCCGGCTCGAGCCGCTCGAGCTTCACGAAGCGCAGCGCCGCCAGCCGCCATGCATTCCACGAGCCGGGCCGCAGCGCGATCGCGGCGCTCGCGTAGCGCAGCGCCTCCTCAGTCTGCGGCGGCGCGATGCGGTAGTGGAGGTCAGCGAGCGCCATCTGCACGTTGAAGTCGTCGGGATGACTCCATTGCATCCGCGTCGCGACGTCGATCGCGCGGTCGATCAGCTCGTGGCTCGCGAGCGCGTAGATCAGCAGGATCGCGCTCTCCGGCGCGAGCGTAGCGACGTCGACCTCGGCCGCGAGCCCTTCCAGCGGGCCGCCCTGCTCGGCCAGCTCCGCGCTGCGCACGCGCGTCCGCCAGGGATCGGGATCGGCCGCGCCCGCAATCGCGCGCAGCCGTGTCTCGAGCTCGACATCGAGCGCCGCCCAGTAGTCGAGGCTGGTCGCGAGCTCGACGCGGATCGCACTCGTCGACACCAGATCGCTCACCGCGCCGTCGGCGAGCGCGCGCACGTCGATGCCGTAGCCGCGGAACGCTTCCTCGAAGTCGGCGACCGTCGACGCGCCGGGATCCTGTTCGGTGCCGCGGATCTCGGCGAGCCGCTCCACCATCGCGCGATCTTTCCGGTCGCGCTCGGCGGCGGAGCGCGCGGCCGCGGCCTCACCGGCGATCTCGTCGCGGAGCACCCGCGCACGGTCGCTCGCCGCCACCCCCGCCTGCGCCGTGTCGGCGAGCGTCGCCGCCGCCTGCGCCGCCGAGAGTGCCCGCTCCCACGGCGTCACGTCGCCGATCAGCGCCGCGCGCGCCGTTGCCTGGAGTGCGACGACCTGGTCGAGCTCGCCGCGCACGCGATCGGCGGCCGCCGCCACGCGCGCCGCCTCCTGCTTCTCCATCCACCACCAGCCGCCGCCCGCGAGCAGCAGCAGCCCCGCACCGCAGAGTGCCAGCAACAGCCCGCGCACACGCGCCCGCGCATTCGCCGCGGAGAGCTGGGCGACGTGCACCCGCTCCTCGACGGCGGCGAGATAGGCGGAGATCTGGCGCGCCACCGCGCCGCCGTCGCGCGGTCGCGCGGCCGCCGCCGGCATCAGGCACTCCTTGGCGAGCGCGATCAGCTCCGCGTCGGCGCCGCAGCTCGCGAGGCGCTCATGGGCCGACGTGAGGTCGCAGCGCGTGGCCTGGTCGAAGACGTCGCCGGCCGCGCTGATGTAAGGCGGCTGGCCGGTCAGGATCTCGCAGAGGATCGCGCCGAGCGAGAAGACGTCGCCATGCTCGTCCACCAGGTCGATGTAGCCCTGCGCCTGCTCGGGCGGCATGTAGGCGAGCGTGCCGAGCACCGAACCGGCGAGCGACTGCGAGCCGCTGGCGCCCGACGAACGCAGCGTCTGGATCACGCTCGTGGTCGGATCGCGGGCGCGCCGCTCGTCGGCGACGCCGCCTCGGCCGAGCACCTTCGCCAGCCCCCAATCGACGACCTGCACCTCGCCGAACGCGCCGACCATGATGTTCGCCGGCTTCAGATCGCGATGGATCACGCCGCGGCTGTGGGCGTAGGCGATCGTGAGGCACATCGACTCGAAGATCGAGAGGAAGCGGCGGCGCTCGCTTGCGGGGGACGGGCGGTCGTGGAGCAGCGCCGAGAGCGTGCGCCCCTTCACCAGCTTCATGGTGAAGAACGGCCGTTGGTCCTCGCCGATCCCCAGCTCGTAGACCGGCACGATGCCGGGATGCTGGAGCTGGCCGCCGATCTGCGCCTCCTCGATGAAGCGCTGCATGACCTGCTCGTTGCCGGCGTGCGTCTCGAGGAGCAGCTTCATGGCGACGTCGCGCCCGAGATCGACGTCGTGGCTCTTCACCACCACACCCATCCCGCCGCGCGCGATCTCGCCGTCCACGCGATAGCGGCCGGTCTGCTTCAGGTGCGGGAGCGGCGTGACGACCGGCGAGTGCTCGTCGGTCGCGCTTTCGCGCAGCAGGATCTGGGAAGCGTGGATGCGCGGCGACGGCCGCGGCGGAGGAGGCCGTGAAGGTTGCGGCGGGGGTTGCGGATCCGGCGAGCGATCCGCGGTCATCGGTACTTCATGTTGCCGAGGTTGATGCCGCCGCTGTCGAAGTTCTTGTTGAGGGAGTCGAGGGCATCCGAGAGGTCTGAGAGCGTCGAGTCCGGGTGGCCGTCACCGTCGATGTCGATGTCGCCTTCACCGAGCTCCCCCGAGATCGCGCGGTCGACGACGTCGATGAACGCGCGCGCCTGGAAGTCGATGATGTCGGGGTTCACGCCGCTCGCAAAGATGAGCTCGCCGAGCTCGTGCTCGATGCGTCGCTTCACGTCGTTGTAGGCACCGTACCGGTCGAGCTCGAGGTTGATGCGCGCCGCGAGCAACTGACCGGCCAGCGCGCCGGCTTTGCTGCTGCTCGGGTCGGTCTCGTTCTTGTGAAGCGGACCCGCCTTGCCGGTCGCCGGCAGGAACGCCATGACGGCCGCCGCGGACGTGAAGTGGAGCGCGAAAAAGTCGTCGCCGTCGATCCCGTCCGGGTCACCGATGGTGACGCCGTTCGGGAAGACCAAGTCAAACCACTCGTCGCGGGCGCAGCCACCGGCGCCGTCCTCGCAACCCCTGCCGAGGCTGTCCTGCGTGTAGGTGAGGAAGTCGCCGGACGCAAGGTGGTCGATGATCAGGCACGAGTCCTGGTTGGACGTCCCGCGGGTTCCGACCCCGATGATGTACTGCGCGTAGAAGAGCAAGTCGATCAGCTCGGAGTCGTCCGTGATCTCACCGTCGAAGCAGTAGTCGCCGTTGCCATCGAACTGGAAGAGGAAGCTGGTGACGAGCGGGAAGTCGAGGCAGATCCTCCCGTAGCGGCTCGGGAAGGGACCCTCGCCGAGCGACACCATGAAGAGCGCCAGCGCGTTGGCCGGTCCCTCCATGCAGACGGTGGCCGTGGCGCCGATCGCGACGCTCACCGGCACGTCGAGCGTCAACCCGGGGTCGCCGTTGCAGTCTCCCTCTTCCGCCCACACCGGCGCGGCAGTCGCCGTCCCAACGACGAGCGAGACGAGCGCGGCAAACATCACGTGACGCATGGATCGCTTCTCCGGCATGGTGTGGAGCAGTCGCCGGCCCGATGGCACGCCGACGAGTGAGATGTAGCTCGCCAGTGTAGGACGACGCCGCGCGCCGTAAAGGTGGCGCATCAATTCCGCTGCCGAAGCGTGCGGGCGATCCGCCCGCCAATCTGGAGGAAGTCGCGCACCGGCCGGAAGTGCGATACGCGGCCCCCCTCGGGGGTGTAGGTCACGCGAACCGGGACCGACCGCATCGGGATCCCCGCCCGGGCCGCGGCAAACAGGAGTTCCATCTCGAAGTCGTAGCGAGCGCCGTGGAGGTCGAGCTTGGCGATGGCCGCAAGCGGGTAGATCCGGAAGCCGCATTGCGAATCGCCGATCCGCACGCCGCCGAGCAGGCGGAGCGCCGTGTTCGAGCACCAGAGGCCGAAGCGGCTCGCCCGCGGGGCGCCGGCGCCTCGCA
>CAYRQC010000570.1:0-4867 GCA_964426265.1 uncultured Phycisphaerales bacterium
ACGATCCTCTACCGACTGTGGCCCGGGAAGCGGGAGATGTTCGTCGCGGCGATCGACCACGTCTTCGCCGAGTCGGCAGCCGTGTGGAAGAAGCTGCTGACGAGTGGACCCATGCAAGCCAGCACCGCGAAGCGGATCCTCGCGTACGAGGCTTCGCACCACGGCCAGCACGGCCTCTATCGCATCGTCTTCGCCGGCCTCGGGGAGAGCGACGACCCGGCGATCCGCGCGGCGCTGCGGCGCATGTACGGCCGCTTCCACCGTTTCGTCGCGGCGCAGGTCGCCACCCATCGCGGTGCCACCTCGACGGGGGGCGACGTCGCGCGCACCGCCTGGGCGGTGGTCGGGCTCGGGACGGTCGCCAACATCGCACGCGAGCTCGGGCTGCTCGGCGCCCGCAGCCGATCGCAATTGATCGAGCGCGCCGGAGAGCGGCTGCTCGACCGCGAGCCTCGGATCGCGGAGTGAAGGGTCGGTCGACGGCGCCGGAGGCGGCATGTCGTTCGCTTTGGCAGAATGTAAGTGAACACTTACAGCCGGCGACATGACCGGCAAGGAGAGAACGATGTCGACGAAGCTACTCACCACTCCCACGTGGCTCGGGCTGGTCGCCGCGGCGACCTTCGCGGCAGCCTGTGCAGCGGACTGCACGGCGCCGGCACTCGCGCAGACGCAGTCTCCGGAGGCCGCGACTCCCGAGGCCGTCGCGCAGATGCAGCGCCTCGCTGCTTTCAAGGCCAACGGGGCGAAAGCGCCGCTCGCCGTCCTGCCGGCGCTGCTCGCCGGGAAGGCGTCCAAGGATGTGGGCGACGCAGTCGGGCTCGTCCTCGAGCAGCAGGGCGGGCTCGAGGAAATCTCACCCGCGACTGCGACGTTCGACCCGCCGGCGGACGTGAAACCGGAGGCGGTGCCGGCGCTGCTCGGCGAGTTCGTGCGCAAGAACCCGGTCGGCAGCGACCACGCGCTCCTCGCGCAGTTCGCTGTCGAACAACGGAAGTTCACCGCGGTACGCGTCTGGATCGTCGATCGCGAGGGAGCGCTCGTATGGGCCGACACGCAGCGACCGGGAGACGCTGACTTCGACCGGATCCACCCGCGCGAGCCGATGGAGTGCTGTCTGCTCGTTACCGAGCGCGTCCGCGGGCTGCTCGGCATCGCGGCGCCGAAGGGGGAGCATGAAGGCCGTATGGCCCGTCTCTGGGCCGAGAAGTCGGCGCTGCCACCGAAGCCGGAGCTCGACGCGATGACGGCGCGCGCGACCGAGCTCCGCAAGCTCGGGAGCGCCGCGAAGGTCGTCGTCTTTCCGGTTTGCGTCGCTCGCGAGCTGGACGTCGCGCAAGGTGCCGCGCTCGCCAAGGCGCTCGCCGGCACCTGTGTGGCGACCACGACCGCGGTGAAGCCGGCGTTCGAGAGCAAGCCGACGAGCAACGAGCAGCTCGCACTCTGGACGCTCGCGAAGGCGTTCCGCGCCCACCTCGCGAAGAGCCCGGCCGAGGCCGACTACGCGCTCCTCGCGGAGTACTTGATGTCGCCCGACCGCAAGCAAGTGGGCGCCGTCCACTTCGTGCTCTGCACGAAGCAGGGCGACTGGGTGGCGGTCGACTACCAGAACGACCACCATGAGGAGTTCCAACGCGTTGCACCGAAGGACGCGGCGGGCTGCGACCAGCTCGTGGTGAAACGGCTGGCGAACCTTCTGCGGTGACGCACGGCAGCGCCGCGCTTGCGATCTCAGAGGGTGATCGGTGACTCGTCGCTCAGCTCTGCGGCAAGAAGATCGTCGATCGTCTCGCGGCGGCGGATGAGGCGGGCGGACGGGTGTGCGAACCCTCCGTCCGGACTCATCTCGAGCAGCACCTCCGCGGCGCGTGGGCGCGAGTTGTATTGGCTCGCCATCGAGAAACCGTAGGCGCCGGCGGCGCCGATCGCGATCAGCTCGCCCGGACGCGGGAGCGGGAGCGCGCGCTCCTTGGCGAGGAAGTCGCCGCTCTCGCAGACCGGGCCGACGAGGTCGACAATTGCGGACGGGCGGGTGGCGGCATCGGCCGCGACCAGCTCGATCGGGTGGAACGCACCGTAGAGCGCCGGGCGGATCAGGTCGTTCATCGCGGCGTCGACGATCACGAAGGTGCGATCGGCCGCCGGCTTCACGGCGATGACCCGCGCGAGCAACGTCCCCGCCTCCGCGATGAGGAAGCGCCCCGGTTCGAGCAGCAGCTCGACACCGAGCGGCTCGATGATCGGGCGGACGGCGGCGGCGACCGCTTCGATCGGCGGCGGCGCGACATCGTAGTGCGCGGCGAAGCCACCGCCGAGATTCAGCAGATCGACGGTGAGGCCGGCCGCGCGCGCGGTACGGACGCGGTCGGCCGCGATCGCTGCGGCGGCGCGGAAGCGATCGGGCTCCAGCACCTGCGAGCCGATGTGGATGTGGAAGCCGCGGAAGTGAAGCTGCGGATGGCCGGCGAAACGGAGCGCGGCCGCGAGCGCTTCCTCGAAGGGCAGCCCGAACTTGTTGCTCTTGAGGCCGGTCGTCACGTAGGCGTGCGTGCCGGCGTCGACGTCGGGGTTGAGCCGCAACGCGAAGTCGACCGGACGGCGACGCGGCGCCGTGACCTCCGTGAGCCGAGCCAGCCGTTCTAGCTCTGCGGTCGACTCGACGTCGAAGAGCCCGATGCCGAGCGCGAGCGCCGCGCCGAGCTCCGCATCGGTCTTGCCGACGCCGGCAAACACGATGCGCCGCGGGTCGATCCCGATGCGGCGGCACCGTTCGAGCTCACCGCCGGAGACGACATCGAAGCCGCAACCCGCGTCGGCCAGGAGCTTCAGCAGGGCGAGGTTGGAGTTCGCCTTGACCGAGTAGTGGATCTCGTGGAGCAACGGCCCGAAGGCCGCGCACAGCCGCGCCACGCGGTCGCGGATCACGTCGGCGCGGTAGATGTAGAGGGGCGTGCCGAAGCGTCGCGCCAGCGCTTCGAGAACCGGCGCGCCGAGCGGGCGCGCCGCGGTCACGTCTCCGCCGCCAGCTTGCGGTGGAGCCGCAGCAGCAGCCGGCTGTGGAGCTGGCTGATCCGCGACTCGGTGACGCCGAGCGCACGGCCGATGACCCGCATCGGCAGCTCATCGCCATAGCGCATGCGGATCAGCACGCGCTCGGTCACCGAGAGGTTGCCACCGATGAGGTGCAACAGGTCGTTGCGATGCGCCTCGTCGAACGGAGCGATCCGCCCGTCGACGAGATCATCGGCGAGCGCCAACGGCTCCTCGTCATCGGCAACCCCACCGGTGGCGTGATCGAGCGAGAGGACGGGCCGCGTGGCGGCACCGAGCAACGCGCGCTCGATGTCACGTGGCGCGAGCTTCATCCGCTGCGAGAGCTCATGGTGGTTCGGCTCGCGGCTCAGCTCCTGACGCAGTCGGCTGCGCACGCCGAAGACCATGCGCGCGCGGTCGCGCGCATGGCGCGACAGGTGGTCGCTGCTGCGCAGCTCGTCGATCATCGCGCCACGGACGCGCGGGCGGCAGAAGGTCTCGAACTTGACCTTGCGACGCGGATCGAACGCCTCGATCGCCTGCAACAAGCCGAACACCCCCACCGAGATCAAGTCCTCGGGATCGACGTAGCGCGGCACGCGCGCGGCAATCAACTCCGCGACCGTCCGGACAATCGGCAAGTAGGCCTCGGCCAACTCGTTGCGGAGCCGCCGGCGCCGCGTCTTCAGGAAGCGATCCCACAGCTGCATGCGCAGGGTGTCGTTCGGCCGGATCACGGCTTGCCCCCGCGCTCACCACTCTTCGCGAGCAGCTCCTTGATCTCGAGCAGCGTCTTGGTCGCGCGCAGTTGCTTGATCTGTTCGAGCCGCGCGAACGTCGCTTCGTCGTAGAGGCGATGGCCACTGGCAGTGCGCCGCGACGACTCGATCAGGCCGAGCATCGTGTAGTTGTGCAGCGTCTGGCGTGAGATGCCGCTGCGCTCGATGAGCTCACCGATCTTGTAGAGCTGGCGGCGATCGCCGTCGGCCATCGACCGACTCCGGAATCCGCCCCACGGCTCGTTCTCAAGGGGCGCGCCATGCGCCCACGGCCGCTGGGGTTGCAGGGTGGGAGTATGGCTAGGGGTAGGATAAAATGCACTTTATATTTTGCACTTTATGAGTCGCGCTGAATGGACCCCCCGTCGCTGGAACGGGCTCCGCAACGACCGCTGACGCGTCTACGACAGGCAGCTCTCGGCATCGGCCGCCTAGGCGGATCATCCGTCCAGTTCCCGGCGCTCCACGTGTCTCCGGTCACGGCGTGCCGGATTGACGGGATCGCGCCGTGACAACAACATCGCGGGACGCGAACGATCATTCGCGTCGAAGGAGGATCGTCGATGGAGTGCGAAGATCAGGAACTGGTCAACGCTGCGGGCCGGACCTTCTCCGCGAAGCGCGTGCTTCTCGCGGTTGCGGCGATGCTGCTGTCGGGCGGCGCCGCCGTCGCCAACACCTTCACCGTGACGAACACCAGCAACAGCGGCACTGGATCGTTACGGAAGGCGATCAGCGACGCCAACAACCGCGCCGGGGCCGACACGATCGACTTCAACATCTCCGGAAGCGGTCCATTCGTGATCCAGCCGGCGACCGCGCTCCCGACTGTGACCGGGACCGGGGGGCTGACGATCGACGCGACGACGCAACCGGGATGGACGGGCAGCCCGCTCGTCGAGTTGGACGGCACCAACGTCCCGGCGTCGGTCGGCCTCACCGTGAATGGCGGCAACTGCACGATCTCCGGGCTCTCGATCCACTCGTTCGCGAGCGCGCCCGCGATCGACGTCCTGAAGACCTCCTGCACGGTGTCGAATTGCTGGATCGGCCTC
>CAYRQC010000571.1:0-7524 GCA_964426265.1 uncultured Phycisphaerales bacterium
CCATCACCACCATCAGCTCGGCGATCGTGCCGTTGGTGCACCAGAGCTTCTCGCCGTTGAGAACCCAGCACGAGCCATCGGCCGACAGCTCGGCGTGGGTCGTCATGTTGGCCGGATCGGAGCCGGCGTCCGGCTCGGTGAGCGCGAACGCCGAGATCGCGCCGCGCGCCAACCGCGGCAGGTAGCGCTGCTTCTGCTCCGCCGTGCCGAAGAGCTTCAGCGGTTGCGGCACGTCGATCGACAGGTGCGCCGAGAGGAGCGTCGCCGTGTTCGCGCAATGGCCGGCGACCAATTCTATGATCCGGTTGTACGACGACTTGGAGAGCCCGAGGCCGCCGTACTCCTTCGGGATGGTCAGCCCGAAGCAGCCGAGTTCCTTCAGACCGGCGATCTCGGCGTCCGGGATCTCGCGCTCGCGATCGATCCGCTCGGCGTCGACCTTCTCCGCCAGGAACTTCGTGAGGCGCTCGAGCAACGCGTCGCACTCGGCGCGCGCCGTCGTCGGCTCCTCCGGAAACGGGTCGATCAGCTCCATCCGGAGCCGCCCGAGGAAGAGCTCCTTGCTGAACGACGGCTGCTCCCAGCTCTGCTCGCGAGCCGCCTCCGCGACGGCGCGCGCCTCGGCTTCGGTGGCGGGGGTGGTTCCGGGAAGAGCGGCCATGCTGGTCATCGTACGCACGCCTATCGGCGCGCCGCGTGGGGTTGGTTGATCGGAGAGGGCCACCACGCTTCGGGGGCGCTCCCCCGCCCCGATTGCCCGGGACTCGTTGCAATGACGGCGGTCGCGTCTCCGCCCTGGACTTCGGAGCCGTTCATCGCCCATGCACCTCGCGAATCCGCTGCGGCGATTCGTCCTGTTTCAAAAAAACTTGGTGACCATGTCACCAGCGGGTTTGGCGAACGTCCTCTGGGACGTGACACCGACTCCCCACGACGCCCTCTTTCGCTCGACCTTCGGCCAGCCGCGCCACGCGGCGGCGGAGCTGCGGGCGGTACTGCCCGCCCCGGTGTTGGCTGAACTCGCGCTCGATACGCTCGCGCCGCTCGACGGGGCGTTCGTGGATGGCGAGCTGCGATCGTCGTGCGTGGATCTGCTCTTCGACGTGAAGCTGCGTACCGGTGGCAGCGGGCTGGTCTACTTCTTCGTTATCGAGCACCAGAGCAAACCCGATCGGCAGATGCCGTTGCGGCTGTTGCAGTACATGACACAGGTGTGGACGCGCCACGCCGCTCGCCATCGTGCGGGAAAACGGCTGCCGCCGATTGTGCCGGTGTTGATCCACCATGGAGCGAAGCCGTGGCCCTGGCCGCGCGACTTCCGGAGCATGCTGACGCTGCCGAAGCCGCTCGGCACCGCGCTCGGTCCACGGCTGCTCGACTTCGAGTTCGTGATCGACGACCTCGCTCGCCTCACGGACGCCGAGCTGCTCGCCCGCACGATGGATGGCATCGCGCGACTGGTGCTCGTCGCGTTGCACGACGCCAACGTCAAGCCGCACCTGTTCGTCCACGTCGCCGCCGCGATGAAGGCGCTGCATCGCGACCTGCGCGGGCCGGGCGTCGTCCGGGCGCTCGCGCAGCTCGTGCGGTATGTTCTCGACGTCGGAAAAGACCCGCCCGACGAGGTGCGCGCCGCCCTTGCCGCGGCTCTGCCCTCCACCTACCGGAGCTCCGTGATGACCACTGCTGACCAGTTGCGCGCCCAGGGCAGGACCGAAGGCAAAACCGAAGGCCGCCTGGAGGCTCGCCGTGAAGACTTGCTCGAGCTGCTCAGTATCCGCTTCGGGCCGCTCGGCGCGACGGCGCGACGGCGCATCGAAAAGGCCAACCTCGGACAGCTCATCGCGTGGCTCCGTCGGTTCGTGATCGCGAAGAGCGTCACGGACGTCTTTGTCACCGGCTGATCGACCGAGCCGGCGTTCGCCCCTCAGGCGAGCAGCTGCCGCGCGATCACCAGCCGCTGTGCCTCAGTGGTGCCTTCATAGATCTCGGTGATGCGCGCGTCGCGGAAGAGGCGCTCGACCAGGTACTCACGCGAGTAGCCCGCCGAGCCGTGGATCTGCACCGCTTCGTCGGCCGCACGGTTGGCGAGCTGGCTCGCGAAGAGCTTTGCCATCGCCGCCTCTTTCATGCAGAGGACGCCGGTGTCGCGCAGCAGCGCCGCGCGCCGGGTCAGCATGCGTGCGGCGTCGATGTGGGTCGCCATGTCGGCGATCTTCCATTGGATCGCCTGGAAGTCGGCGAGCGGGCGCCCGAACTGCTTGCGCTCCTTGGCATAGGCGATCGACGCGTCGAGGCAGCCCTGCGCGATGCCGAGCGCCTGGCTCGCGATGCCGATGCGCCCGCCATCGAGCGTGTCCATCGCGATCCGGAAACCGCGGTCAAGCTCGCCGAGCAGGTTCTCGGCCGGCACCTCGCAGCCGTCGAACAGGATCTCGGTGGTCGGCGACGCCCGGATGCCGAGCTTCTCCTCCTGCTTGCCGACACTGACGCCGGCGAACGTCTTCTCAACCAGGAAACAGCTCACGCCGCGCGAGCGGCTCACGCCGTCCGGAGCCGGCGAGGTGCGCGCGAAGACGACAAACGCATCGGCACGCGAGCCGGAGGTGACCCAGAGCTTGGCGCCGGTGAGGATGAAGTGGTCGCCCTTGCGCACCGCCTTCGCCTGCTGGTTCGCGGCGTCGGTACCCGCCTCCGCCTCCGAGAGGCAGTAGGCACCCACCCATTCGCCGCTTGCGAGCTTCGGCAGGAAGCGCTGCTTCTGGTCGTCCGTGCCGAACTTCGCGATCGGCCCGCAGACGAGCGAGTTGTGGACGGTGATCGTCACCGCCGTCGACGGACAGACGCGCGCGACCTCCTCGACGATGATCGAGCTGGCGATCGCCCCCATCGCGGTACCGCCGTACGCCTCGGGAACGCAGACCGCCGCGAGCCCCAGCTCGCACGCCTTCCGCCACGGGATCTCGGGGAAGGTCTCCGACTCGTCGTACTTCGCGGCATGCGGCGCCACATGGTCGCGCACGTAGTCGCGCACGGTCGACTGCAGGAGCTGCAGCTCTTCGGAAAGCTCGAGGTTCAAGGGCGCTCTTCTCCGGTTCGGCCCGGTGCAGCGGAGCGCAACGGGTGCACCGATCTACCAAATCGGCGCGCCACCGGGGCAAAGACGAGCCGGAGCGTCAGGTAACCGTCACGTGGACTGGCCCATCAACGCCGAGCGTCCGCTCCCGGATGCGAGTGACCCGGAGGACGAGCCCCGCCGACACGGCGACCGCGATCATGGAGAGGAGCACGAACCACTCGGCCAACCGCAGGGCGTCGACCATCGCGCCAAACGATCGAACCGCGTCGATCTTGACGTCGATGACTTGCTTGCCGCCAAGCTGGAACAGGCACGCCACCCAGAAACCGAGCAGCGCCCAATTCGGCGAGCCGGCAAGGCTGCGGGGACCGCCGCTCGGCCGGTTGCGTGACGCGGCGAAATACCACCCGATGAAGGCGACGGCCGAGAGTGCGAAGAGGCCGTAGACGGACCACTTGATCAGCTCAAAGTGCTCGCCGAAGTGGCCGATGATCGGAGCGAACGGCACGACGTGGGCGTCGGACGGTCCGGTGATCCGACCGTCGCCTTTCTCGACCAGCGCATGCCACCGTTCGATCTCGACGAGGCTGATCCACCAGAGCAGTTGCCCGATGAACAGCACCGCAAAGGTGGCCATCGAGCTGCCCGCCCACCTTCGTAGTGGCGCCGCACTGCGCCGTTCACCCGGGATAGGCGTAGAACCCCTTCCCGCTCTTGCGTCCCAGCAGCCCCGCCGCCACCATCCGCCGCAACAGTGGGCACGGTCGATACTTGTCATCCCCGAGGTCGCGGTGCAGCACCTCCATGATCGAGAGGCAGGTGTCGAGCCCGATCAGGTCGGCGAGCGTCAGCGGTCCAATCGGGTGGCCCATGCCGAGCTTCATCACCTCGTCGATCGCCTCCTTCTCGGCGACCCCTTCCATGAGGCAGAAGATCGCCTCGTTGATCATCGGCATCAGGACGCGGTTGCTGACGAAGCCGGGGTAGTCGTTGGCCAGCACCGGCGTCTTGCCAAGCCGCTGGGTCACCTCGACGATCGTCGCGGTCGTCTCGTCGCTCGTGAGCTGACCGCGGATCACCTCGACCAGCTTCATCACCGGCACCGGGTTCATGAAGTGCATGCCGATCACGCGGTCGGCGCGGTCGGTCTTCGCGGCGAGCCGCGTGATCGAGATCGACGACGTGTTGCTGGCGAGGATCGTCTGCTTCTCGGTCGCCTCCGAGAGCTTCTGGAACAGGTCGGCCTTGAGCTCGTAGCTCTCCGGCACCGCCTCGATGATCAGGTCGGCCTCGACGGCGTCGAGCAGCCGCGGGCTCGCCTTGACGCGCGCGGCGGTTGCGTCGGCGTCGGGCTGGGCGAGCGTCCCCTTCTTCACCATCCGCGCGAGGCTGCCGCGAATCGCCGCGACACCGCGCTCGAGCGACGGCTCGATCGCGTCGACCATGGTGACGGGCACGCCGATCTGCGCGAAGACCTGCGCGATCCCGTTGCCCATCGTCCCGGCACCGACGACGCTCACTTTGCGGATCTCGGCCACGTTCACTCGCTCCTGGTTCCTCGCGATTCGCTCGCCGCGGCCGGTCAGCGTTCGACCGCCAGCGCCACGCCGTTCCCGCCACCGAGGCAGAGCGACGCCATCCCCTGCCGCTTGTCGTGCGCCTTCAAGGCGTGCAGCAGCGTGACCAGCACGCGCGCCCCACTCGCGCCGATCGGATGGCCGAGCGCGACGGCGCCGCCGTGCACGTTGACGCGCGCCGGATCGAGACCGCACTCGCGCGTCACCGCGATCGCCTGCACCGCGAACGCCTCGTTGAGCTCAACGACGTCGTACTGGTCGCTCCGCATCCCGATCTTGACGTTCAGCTTCTTCACCGCATCGACCGGCGCCATCATCACCCACTCGGGCGCCATGCCACCGGTCGCGTAGCCGCGCACGCGCGCCAGGATCTTGCAGCCGAGCGCGAGCGCCCGCGCTTCCGACATCACCACCAGCGCCGCGGCGCCGTCGTTGATTGTCGAAGCGTTGCCCGCAGTGACGGTGCCGCCCTCCTTCTTGAACGCCGGCTTGAGCTTGCCGAGCTTCGCGAGATCGGCGTCGGCGCGCGGCCCTTCGTCGGCCGTGACGATCACCGGATCACCCTTCGGCTGCGCGACGCTGACCGCGACGATCTCGTCCTTGAACTTGCCGGCCGCCGCCGCCGCGAGCGCCTTCTGATGCGAGCCGACCGCGAACTGGTCCTGAGTCTCACGCGCGATGGCGTATTTCTCGGCCACCAGCTCCGCCGTCATGCCCATGTGGAAGTCGTTGTAGACGTCCCAGAGACCGTCCCAGATCAGAGCGTCGATCAGCTTCCCATGACCGAGCCGCACCCCTTCGCGCGCTTCCGGCAGCAGATAGGGCGCCCGCGACATCGCCTCCATTCCGCCGGCGACGATGCAGTCGGCGTCCCCTGCGCGAATCGCCTGCGCGGCGAGCATCACGGCCTTCAGTCCGGAGCCGCAGACCTTGTTGATCGTGACCGACCCGATCTCGTCGGGCAGCCCGGCCCCGCGCGCCGCCTGCCGCGCCGGGTTCTGGCCGACGCCCGCCTGCAGCACGGGCCCCATGATCACGTCCTGCACGAGCGTGGGATCGATCCCGGCGCGCGCCACCGCCTCCTTGATCGCGATCGCCCCGAGCTGCGGCGCGCGCAGTGAGTTGAACGCACCTTGGAACCGGCCGATCGGCGTGCGAACGGCGCTGACGATGACGGCTTCGGCCATGACCTTGTCTCCGGCGACCCGAATCGGGGCGAGGAGATTAACCCGGGCTCGAGGTGAGGCGATTGATTGACTCGCTCACCCCGGATCCGCAGCCGACCCACTCGCCGCGACGACGTCGGTCGAGGGCACGGTGGCCTCCCGGACCGCGACCAACACGTCGGCAGGTCGCGCGGCGGCGTGGAGTGCCCAGACCGCCATCCCGGCCGCGAAGAGCAGCTCGCCGATCTCCTGCGCGTCGTTGCGCTCCGCCATCGCGAGCCAGTTGGCGGCGTGGCGCAAGAAGAAGAGCGACGCGACGAACCACATCGCATGCGCGACCGGCACGAGCGGAAACCCGAATCGTGCGGCCAACCGGCGCGCCGCACCGATCCACCCGATCGCCGGCAGCACGACTCCGACCAACGCGACCGTCGCCACGATCAGCGTGTACTTCGTCGCTTGCAGGGCGTGCAGGTTGTGGAGGTTGAACTCGCGCTGCTCGTTGAGCACGGCCACCGATTCCGGAGTCGAGAAGTGGAAGATCCGCTGGCCCCAGCTGATCTCCTCACCGGCGAAGACCAGGGTGGCCAGCGCACCGAGGAGGAAGAAGAGGCGCGTGAGACGCGGGCCGCCAAGCGGGAGGTCGCGGAACACCGCCGCGCAGAAGCCGAGCGCCGCGGCGCAGAAGCAAAAGACGGTCGCCGTCTCGATCGGGCCGTCCTCGGCGCAGAAGGTGTGGACCGCCACCGGGTTGCGGCTGCACCACGCCAGAAAGCTGACGCCGGCGGCAATCGCTCCCATGGTCGAGAGCAGCCGCATGCAACGCAGAGTCGGTGAAACGGACGATTCGGCCATGCCTGCGCGCCCTGGTCGCGCCGAAGGAAACTGGGTGTCCTGTCCCAGGTGTCGGCGCAACCCGGGTCGAAACATCCGATCGACTCACCGATCGAACGACCGCTCCGTCGAGGAGCCAATCCGACGGCCCACTGAATAGCACGGCCGGGCGGGCGGTGCGCAAAGCCCCGGTGCTGAGCGCATGCACCGCGCGGCACGCGCCCGTCAAGAGTGAAGCAGCGCACGGTTACCATGCTTGGTTCAACCCTCAAAAGAAGGTCCGAAACTGCGGAGCCGCTACGGTGGCTCCCCGAGGAGGCCTGCCCGGGATGCGTACGCCCATGATCGATGACCCCGACCCGATCGAGACCCTGGAGTGGGCCCAATCGCTCGACGACGTGGTCTCCATCAACGGCCCACGGCGCGCGGAGTTCCTGGTGGAGCGGCTGATGGCCCACGCCGCGCGCTCCGGCGTCGAGCTGCCGTCGCCACTCAACACGCCCTACGTGAACACCATCCCGGCCACCCAGCAGCCGGCCTATCCGGGCGATCGCCGGATCGAGCGCCGGCTGAAGAGCCTCATCCGCTGGAACGCGATGGCGATGGTGGTGCGCGCCAACCGCCGGAGCAAGGGGATCGGCGGCCACATCTCGACCTTCGCGTCCGCGGCGACCCTCTTCGAGGTCGGTTTCAACTGGTTCTTCAAGGGGCGCAATGCTGCCCAGATCGGCGACCAGGTCTTCCTGCAAGGACACGCCTCGCCTGGGGTCTACGCGCGGGCGTGGCTCGAAGGGCGCCTGACCACGGAGCAGCTCGACAACTTCCGGCGCGAGCTGCAACCGGGCGGCGGGCTCTCGTCCTACCCGCA
>CAYRQC010000572.1:0-2772 GCA_964426265.1 uncultured Phycisphaerales bacterium
GATGGATGCTTTCGCCAAGACCTGCCCCGCGCAGACTCCGAATCGAGAATGGCCGTGAAATGGCTGTGAAGTCGTGCATGTCCGGGCGTTCGATCGAGCTTTGCGATTCTGGCGACCAGGTGGTCATCCGTTTTCCGTTCCAGCCGAGCATCGTCACGGTGATGCGCGGGCTCTCGCGGCGCCGCTTCGATCAGCTCGCGAAGTGCTGGAGCTGTCCGCTCGGAGCGATCATCGAGGTGGTCGACACGCTGCTGCCGCATGGGTTCGCGGTCGGCGCGGCGGCGCGCGAGCTCTATGCAGCGCGCGGCGGCACACAGAAGCTCGACGCGGAAACCGTTGCGCCAGCCGGGGCGCTGCCGCCGCCGAGATGCACGACGATGAAGCCATCGCCTCCGACGACCGCATGCAGTGACCACGTCATCGACAGCGACCACCCCGCGGATCGTCGTCCGGGGTGATGCTGGCTAGCTTGTCGCGGATGAAGCTCGCCACGTGGAACGTGAACTCGGTGCGTGCACGGCTGGGGCGGGTGCTCGCCTGGCTCGACAAGAGCAAGCCGGACGTCGCTTGCCTCCAGGAGACGAAGGCGCAGGACGCGCAGTTTCCGCTCGACGCCTTTCGCGCGGCCGGCTGGCAGGTCGCGATGCACGGCCAGAAGACCTACAACGGCGTCGCGATCGTCGCGCGCACGGAACCGGGCGCGGTGGTGCGCGGCATGAATGACGGCGACGCCGATGAGCAAGCGCGACTCATCGCGGCGACCGTCGGCGGCGTGCGTTGCATCGACGTCTACGTCCCGAACGGCCAGGAGGTCGGGAGCGAGAAGTACGCCTACAAGCTGCGCTGGCTCGAACGACTGCGCACCTTCCTCGATCGCCACCATCGAAGCGATGAGCCGGTCGTGCTGTGTGGCGACTTCAACATCGCGCCGGAGGATCGTGACGTCTGGGACGTCGAGAAATGGCGCGGGCAGTGCCTCTTCTCCGATGCCGAGAAGGCGGCGCTGAAGAAGGTGATGGAGTTCGGGCTGGTCGACGCGCTGCGCCAGAAGAACGACGAGAGCGGCGTCTTCACCTGGTGGGACTACCGGATGGGCGCGTTCCACCGCGGCTGGGGGCTGCGCATCGACCACTTCCTGGTGACCGCGCCGATCGCCAAGCGGCTGCGCTCGGTCGTCGTCGATCGCGAGGAGCGCAAGGGCGCGGAGCCGTCCGACCACGCGCCGGTCATCGCCGAGATCGAATGAAGTCGCTCACCACACGCCAGAGCTGCCCGTGACCGTTCGACCGCCGTTCGAGAACCGCCAAGAGGACCTTCCACCATGCAGCGTCGATCGATCTTGATTGCCGTCGCGGGCGCGTTCGCGCTCGGCGCGGGATGCGCGGTGAGCGGCTGCTCGAACCGTGACGGCGGCAGCCGCCAGACCATCATCGTCGGCGGCAACTCCAAGGCGACCCGCGTCGACCACGCGCCGCTCGCACTCACGGCAGGAAGGCGGCTCATCGTGCGCAATGCCGACGGCAAGATCTCGGTTCGCGTCGGTGACGGTCCGCCGGAGGTGACCGCCTCGTGGACCGCGTCGGGAAAAGCTGACGCCGACGCGCAGGCGGCGCTGGCGGGCGCCAACCTCCTGATCGAGCCGGACGCGCAAGGTGTCGTCGTCACGGTCCAGCGAACCACCAGCACCGCGAGCAACCTCGAAGTCACCCGAATCGGCTGCGCCTCCGCCGATCTCGAGCTGCGCGTGCCGCGCGACATCACGCTCGAGATCACCGCGCAATCGGGCACGCTCGAGGTGGTCGGGCCGGTCGGCGCCGCACAGCTCGCGACGAGCTATGGCGACGTGACAATCGAAGAGGCGAACGGCGACGTCACGGCCAACTCGAGCTCGGGCAACGTGACGATCCGGAGCGTAGGTGGATCCGTCCACGCGACGACGAGCTACGGCGACGTCGCCATCGAGCAAGCGAAAGGTGCCACGATCGAAGCGAAGACCGTGTCCGGGAGCGTCGAGCTCGACCGCGTCGATGCCGAGCACCTCACCGCCGAGTGCTCCTACGGCGACGTCAAGGTGCGCGGCGGCAGCGGCGAGCTGCGGGCCAAGACATCGAGCGGCGCGGTCGTGGTCGACGGCTTCCACGGGTCCATCGACGGCCGCAGCAGCTACGGCGATGTCACGCTGCGCGTCCCCACCGACTTCTCGGCAAAGATCGATGCGACCACGGATTACGGGAGCGTCGAGAGCCGACTCGATCTCACGGACGCCCAGTGGGGCGAGGAGCGGAAGTCGCTGCACGCGCGAGTCGGCAGCGGGGAGTGCGCGGTCACGCTCGCAACCTCGAGTGGCGACATCACGCTGTCGCGGAGCTCGCGATGACGAGGAGGTTGCTCGCCGGCGTCGTGGTCGCGCTCGCGCTCGGCGACGGTGCGAGCGGCAGCACGACCGCACGGGATGCCGTGGGTGAGGCCGCGAGCGCGGCGCACCTGCGGCTGAAGGCGCTGCTCGCCCGTTTCCGCGCCGATGAGGAGCTGCTCGAGAGCTTCTATCCGATTGAAACGGAGGCGGTCCGGACCCGACGGCGGCAGCTCTACGACGCGACCGCGGCGGAGGCGGCGAGCTTCGATCCCGCGGCGCTGCCACGCGACGGCCGGGTCGACCGCGCGCTGCTGATCGCGCTGCTCGCCGAACGCGAAGAGCGGCTGAAGTGGCGCGATGACGACGCGCTTGCGGCGGCGCCGCTCATCCCATTCCTTGCACCGATCGCACGGCTC
>CAYRQC010000573.1:0-3980 GCA_964426265.1 uncultured Phycisphaerales bacterium
CTGGTGCCATTCGGTGGTCGCCGGCGGATCGGGCGGAGCGCTCGGATCGTTCACCTGCGGCGCACCTAGCGCCAACAGGAGCGGCAGCAGTGCGATCACGCCGACGGCTCCGAAACGCCCCATTCACTGCACCTTCGTGAACTCGAGCTTCACGTCGTCGAGCCGCACTTCGTCCTTGCTGCCCTCGGTCGAACAGAGGAGCTTCAGCTTCATCCCGTGGCTCGGCAGCAGCGGCTGGTGATCGACGAAGAGGGGGCCGAGCACGCCGTCGAGGAACATCTGCAACCGCCCCTTCGCGAAACGCACTTCGAAGGTGAACTTGCGACCGGGAAAGATCCACATCTTCGGGTCGACCGCGACGAACGCGCCGCCGCGCAGCAGGCAACACTTCACACCATCGAGAACACTGTGGTATCGGCCAAGGAAGGCGAAGGTGTAGAGCTCCGTGCCGTCCGCGGCGTCGTAGAGCTTCACCTCGAAGTTCGCCTTCTCGGCGGAGAAGCCCTTGAAGGTGAGCTGAAAGTCGCCGCCGATCGGCACTGCGAAGTCGAGTGCGCCGTCGCCTTGTCCGCGCAGCTCGCCGTCCGCGACCTTCCACGTCTTCGCCGCGACGCTCCACCCGTCGGGGAGCTTCTCCTTCGCAAAGTCGAGCGTCGCACTCTCCGGCGCGCCACCCAGAGCCAGCGCCAACAGCAAGCACACACAACGCACCATCGATCGCTCCCGGTCGCCAGGTCCTGGCGTCGCCTAGTTTTCGTCGTCCTCGGTCGACGTCTCGTTGGTCATGGTCACCGCCCACGCCTCGGCGATCTGGTCGAGCTGCTTCTCGCGGAAGAAGAGCATCGGCACGCGCGGAATGCGGCGGATCTCCTCCTTGCCTCGGCTGTCACGCACCACCACATGACCGGCGCCGAGCAGCAACAGCTCGAAGACGTCGGGGAACTCGACGCTGAGCCGCTTGGCGCCGCGCGTGATCGCGTCCTCCATCTCGCCGCGACGGAAGAGGTGCAGCTCGTTGTGCGTCACGCGCCAGCGATGGTTGAGATAGACGTTGCCGAAGACGCCGGCGATGCCGAGGCCGACCAGCAGGCTCACGGCATGGATGAAGCCCGGCTCGACCCGTGCATCGAACGACGCCAGGAACCTCCGGATCTGGCCGAGCACCGGGATGTGCTGGGAGTCGCGCAGATAGAGCCCGCCGACCCAACAGAGCGCGACGAAGAGGAGCCAGCCGATCGCCAGGTTGCGCCGCACGTCGAAGCCGACCGCGATGAAGCAGGTCAGCAACATCGTGATGTAGACCCACGTCAGGTTCTCGCCCCACGCCGGCTTCCAGTGGAGCAGCCCGGCGACGATCTCGCCGCCCACCACCAGCGGCCAGAACATCATGAAGAGCGGGTAGCTGCCGAAACGCATCTCGAGCGGGTGCGACGGCTTCCTCGAATCGTGGCGGCCCGCGGCGGGAGGTGGCGTGGCCGGTGCGGCAGATGAGCTCGCGGACGATGGCTGCGCGGAAGCGGCAGTAGGTGCGGTTGTGGGCGCCGGTGAAGGCACGGATGGCGGTGGTGATGCGCTCGCCGGCGACGTGTTGTTCGGATCGACCATGGAAGACTCCTTTCGCCGGCGACTACGGCGTCGTCACTGTGCTGCGTTCAACCCTGCCCGTCGCGTCCGAGCGACCGCACCCAAACGTTGCGATAACGGACCGGGTTGCCATGGTCCTGCAGCTTGATCGGCAGCCGCTCGGCGTGCCGCGTGTAGCCCGCGACCTCCCGGTGCGACGTCGCGCCGAGCAGCTCCTGCGCATGCTGGACGACGACACCGTTGTGGATCACGGTGACGCGCGCCGGCTTGGCGAGCTTCTCGCCCGCGAACCGCGGCGCCTCGAAGACGATGTCGTAGGTCTGCCACTCGCCCGGCTTGCGGCAGGCGTTGACGAGCGGTGGCGTCTGGCCGTAGAGCGCCGCCGTCTGGCCATCGGGATAGGTGAGGTTCTCGAAGCAGTCGAGCACCTGCACCTCGTAGCGCTGCATGAAGTAGACGCCGCTGTTGCCGCGACCCTGCGACTCACCCTGGGCCGGGACCGGCTCGCACCATTCGAGGTGGAGCTGACAGTCGCCGAACGCCTCCTTGGTCTCGATGTCGCCGGTGCCGTTCACTTCGGCGTAGCCGTTCTCGACCTTCCAACCGGCGCCACCGCCCGCGCCGCCGCCGTTCCACTTCGAGAGGCTGGTGCCGTCGAACAGGACGAGTGCATCGGATGGCGCGCGGCCCGGTTGCTCCGCGGTGCTCGCCGTGCCTGGCGTGACGACTGGCGGGCGCGGCCGATTCGGATCATGCACATGCCACTTTCCACCCGGCAGGAGCGGCGTGTCGGTGTAGCCGGGCAGCGCGTGGCCGTCCTGTTGCGGCGCGCGCAGTGCGCGCGGTCCATTTGGCGCGAGCCACGCGAAGCACGGCAGCGTGCCGCCCACCAGGACTGCTCCAATCAGGAGCGCGCGCGGCGATCGGTAGACGCGAGGCTTCATGGTCGTTCCTTGTCGTGATGGTCTGGTTCGACGTGATGGTCTGGTCGTCGCCGAGCGGTTCGTCGTGGAGTGCTTCTCGTAGGGCGCGCGCCGTCGCTTTTCGGGTCGCCCGCCGGGTGGCTTGTCGCGCGCGCGGCGTGGCACCATACTCCCGCGTGTTCATCCGCGAAACGGCGGTGCACCGGCGATGGCGTCGCCGCTCGATTCCGGATCAGTAGGAGAGGGGTCGTGCCCGACTACAGCGCCTACCAGAAGGGCGTGATCAAGCGCTACTACGAGCACCGCGACAGCATCGCGGTGCAGAAGCTCGCCGAGATCCTCTCGAACCTGTGGCTCGAGAAGAGCAAGACGAAGGTGACGCAGCTCTGGGAGTCGGCCTACCACGAGATGCAAAAGGCGGGGGTCCCGATCAACAAGGCGTGTGTGATCGTCGAGGATCGTGACCTCGAGGCGTTCGGGAAGGTCGTCACCGAGCTCGCGTGAACGCGAAACGCCGGCACGCGCGCTGCGGCAATTCGCGACCAGCCGACTCGTAACCCCGTAACACAGTCAGGGGGAGCCGGCGCGAGTGCGCAAGCTCCCCCTGACCTTCGTCCCCCCACTACCTTCACCCCCGGCTCGGGCGTGACCGGCGTAGTCGACGCCGGTCACGCGCCAGGGCTGCGTGCGCGTCTTCTTGGTCTCAGCCCGAAAGCTTCGCCTCAGCATCCTTGGGCACCTCGACGCTCGTCGCGCCGAAGCCCTTCAGCGTCCACATCTGCTTGCGCTTGCTCTCGCCGAACCGTCCAGTGCTGACGGTCTCGATGATGATCTGCTCCGGCTGACCGTCCTTGTTGAAGACGATCGTCGCGCTGCCGGTCGCGGGCGTGGTCGGGGCAGCCGCACCGCCCGCCGCCGCACCGCCCGCCGCACCGCCCGGCCCACCCGCTCCACCGCCAAAGCCGGCAAACATCTCGCGGCGACGCTTCGCACCCGACAGATCGTCGGCCGCGTCTGCGGTCAACGCTCCTGTAAACGTGAACTGGCCGTTCGCCTCGACGCACTTCGCATCGGTGAGCTTCGCCTGGAAGCCCTGGAGCATCTCGAGTGGCAACGGCGCATTGGCGAGCGCCATCACTGCGAACGCCTCGAGCATGCCGGCACCGCCACCGGGTCCGCCGGGCGGTCCACCAGGAGCGCCGCCGGCGCCGCCACCCGCTCCACCCGGAGCGCCGCCAGGAGCACCACCCGGCGCGCCGCCACCGGCGCCACCACCCGCACCGCGTCCGCCGCCGCCAAACGCGCTGAAGTCAGGAGCCGTGTAGAGCTCCCACGCGTCGCCCTTCTTGTAGACCGTCTTGGTGGCGTGCCGGAACGCGACCGTCTCGCCGCGCTTGAGCTCGACCGCCTTGCCCATCTCGACCCTGCCCATCGTTGGCGGCTGCGGCGGAGGAGTTCCGCCACCGCCCGCAC
>CAYRQC010000574.1:0-3606 GCA_964426265.1 uncultured Phycisphaerales bacterium
GCGATCCTCGCGCCGCTCCTCCTTCAGCTTCTCGACATCTTCCGAGAGCTGGTTCTTCGCGTGCGACCGCATCGCCGCGATCTCGTTGGCGAAGACCGCGCGATTCTTGACCAGCCGCGCGCTGATCTTCGCGAGGTTCGCCTCCATCTGGTCGGCGATCGCGAGCAGCTCGTTGGCGGGGAGTGTGTAGAGGCTGCACTCGGTCGGGTTGATGACCGTGTTGACCCACGTCTCGCAACCGAAGCTCTCCGCGAGCAGCAGCAGGTCGCCGAACTCCTGCCAGTTCTGGCGCATGAGGCAGTAGGTGAGCGAGAACGAGGTCCCGTGCGCGAGTGCGTACTCGGCGAAGCGATGGGTGTTCTGCATCACCTCGTCGAACTTGCCGTTGATGCGGATGGTCTCGAAGGTCTTCGCGGTGGCGCCGTCGAGCGAGACCGAGATCGAGCATGGCAGGCGATCGAGGACGCGCTTCACTCGGTCGTTCCAGATCGAGCCGTTGGTGGTGATGTGGCATTGCGTCGTGAGCTTCTGCTCGATCATCAGGTCCCAGACGCGGAAGTTCTCGGTCGCCAGGAACGGTTCGCCGCCGAAGAACTTGGCGCGCTTCAGGTGCGGCAGGAACTTCGGCAGGTCGGCGAAGAAGCGCTCGTCATAGACGCGCGGGAGCGGTGGGAGCCCTTCGCGGTGGCCGCGGATCGAGGAGGAGAGCTCCCCGAAGCACATGATGCACTCGAAGTTGCACGTGTTGCTGATCGTGAACTCCATCATCTGCGGCCATTGGGGCGCAGGGGAGTCGACCTTGAACTCCTCGAAGATCTGCGTGTAGGCGCCGGAGAAGTTGCCCGACTTGAGCTGCCACTCGCACTGCCCGCAGCCGGCGCCGAAGTTGTATTGCGTCAGCGCCTTGCGCAGTTGCCCGATGCGGCCGCCGTTCCAGATCTCGTCGAGCCGTTCGAGCCCGATGTTGCCCAGCACGAACGTCTCGTTCTTGCAGCAGGCGATCACCTCGCCGAGCGTGTTGAAGTAGAGCGAGACGAACGGCGCGTAGCAGCCGGCGCGGAACCCCTTGGCGTCGAAGTTGCGGCCCTGGTCGTACGCGTCGATCACTGGTTTCGGGAGCATGGCGGTCCTTGGAGCCGGTCGGTGGATCTCGGTCGAGCGCGGCATCGTAGCGGGAGGGTCATCCCGCCTGCGATCCGCCCCCGATCCGCCCCCGATCCGTCTCGGTAGCTTGTGGCGTCATGCTGAAGGCGATCTCACTCACCCGCGAGCAGGTCCGGCGCGTCGACGAGCTCGCGACCCGCGAGCTTGGCGTCCCCGGCATCGTGTTGATGGAGAACGCGGGGCGCAACGCGGCGGCGGTGGTGCTCCGGGAAGTGCGGCGGCGCGGCCACAACCGCGTCGTCGTGTTCACCGGTCCCGGCAACAACGGCGGCGACGGCTTCGTGATCGCGCGCCATGTCTCGAACGCAGGTGGTTTGGTGGTGGCGGTCTGTCAGGTCGGGGATCCGGCGCGCCTGCCGGACGATGCCGCCGTGAACCGGGACATCGTCTTCCGCATGGGGATCACGATGGATCGCGTGACGACGCCGGCGGAGGCGCGGGCAGCCATCGCCAGCCTGCACCCCGATGATCTCGTGGTCGATGCGCTGCTCGGCAGCGGGTTCGAGGGCGAGGTGCGCGAGCCCATGGCGACGTTGATCAGGACGATGAACGACTCGCCACGCGTCAGCTTCGTCGTCGCGGTCGATCTCCCATCCGGGCTCGACTGCGACACGGGGCTGCCGTCCAACGCGACCGTGCGCGCCAGGGTCACGGCCACCTTCGTCGGCCGGAAGCGCGGCTTCAAGCAGCCGGGCGCGGCGTTGTTCACCGGCAAGGTGGTGGTTTGCGACATCGGCGTCCCTCGGAACTGGGTCGCGTACGTCCTCGCCAAGGCAAAGCCAGCGGCGAGCTGATGCGAGGAGGGTGAGGGTGCGGCACGTCGGGAAGGCGATGGGGCGATCGTTGCTCGTGCTGCTCTCTTCGGTGATCACGATTGCCGTCTCCTCGGTCCTGCTCGACGTCGGCGAGCGAATCGGCTGGCTTCGAGATCTCGGTGCGCCGCCGCATTTCCGGCCGCTGCGCGGCGGCGACGGCAGCGTGCTCCACGATGTCCGCGGCCGCGACCTGTGGGCGATCGAGCCGTCGATCGGCTGGCTGGTCGGCCAGCCGCGAGCCGATCGCCTCTGGCTTGCGAAGGAAAAGGAGCCCGGCGTCCTGCGTGTGTTGTCGATCGGCGAGTCGACGACCTTCGGCGCGGGCTACCACGGCGAGGCCTCCTACTCGCGCTACCTCGAGGCGCGGCTGAAACGGCTGCTCGGCCGCGACACGATCGAGGTGGTGAACTGCGGCAAGAACGGCAACGACAGCCACGACTGGCTCACCCTCGCCGACGAGCTCGCCGACTTCGCGCCCGACCTGTTGGTGCTCTACGTCGGTCACAACGAGCTCAAGAAGCCGAACCTGCTCGGCGTGGTCGATCCGGCGAAGGCGCGGCTGCGCAATTCGAAGACGCTGCGCCGCCTCCTCGGCGAGCCGAAGGACGATCTGCCAAACCCGCCGGCGATCCAGGTCGGTTCGTTCCTCACGAGCGACCAGCGGGCGTTCGCGCTCGAGCTGTTCGAGGAGGGATTGCGCGCGCTGCTCGACTTCGGCCGTGACCACCGCGTGCCGGTCGTCGTCTGCGTTCCCGCCTCCAACGTGAAGGACAACCCCCCGCGCTACTCGATGTTGCGGCCGGGTTCCGATGCCGCGAGCCGGCGCGAAGAGGTGATGGCGGCAGGTGCCACTTTCGACTTCGGTGAGCTGCCCGACCTCGGGGCCGACAAGGCCGACCCGGCCGCGCGTTCGGCGGCGGAGCAGGAGCTGGCGCGCGTCGAGCGGGCGCTCGCCACCGATCCCGATGCTGCGATCTTGCACTTCCGCCGCGGTCGCCTGTTGCTCGCGCTGCGCCGCGTCGACGAAGCGCGCCCCGCGTTCGCGCGGTCACTCGAGATCGACGGCTTGCCGGAGCGCGCTTCGCCCGACTTCATCGCGCGGCTGCGGGTGGTGGCGCGCGACTGCAACGTGTTGCTCGCCGACGTGCAGAGTCGTTTCGATCGCGAGGCACGGCGCGGCGTCCCCGGCTTCGACCTCTTCTTCGACAACTGCCATCCCAATCTCTGGGGCCATTTCTTGATTGCCGACGAGATCGTGCGGGCGCTCACGACGGGCGGCGTGCTCGGGCCCGAGTCGGCCTTCGACGCCGCGCGCGAGCCGGGCGCATCGCTGCGCGAGCGGTTCGAGGCGTACGACCGCGAGCTCGGGCTCTCCGAGACGGACGCCGCGCGCTACCAGGTCGAGCAGGCGAAGCTGCAGATCGGGAACCTCGGCACGCGCCGCGGTGTCGCGCCCGACGAGTGGCGGGTGCCCGAGGAGTTCCTCAAGGCCGCTGAACGGCAGGATCCGACGCTGTCGCGGAGCAACGCGCTGAGTCAGGTGTTGCGCGGTTGCTGCCGGGCCGGCCGCGGCGATCCGAGCGGCACGCGTGCCCTCCTGCTCCAGGCGGAGCGGATCAAGGTTGAT
>CAYRQC010000575.1:0-24433 GCA_964426265.1 uncultured Phycisphaerales bacterium
AGCTGGGGGGCCGCCCAGGATTCCGGATCATCGATCGCAGCTCCGAGGCAGACCTCGTCGATCGCTTGCGCAAGCTGGTGGCGCCCACCGACCACAAGAGCGAGCGGATGGATGAGACGAACTCGATGGCGGCGATGGGAGACGGCGGCGAGTCGACCATGGGCATGATGCCGGCGCCGGTGACGCGCACGCCGGCCGAGCTGGCCGCGGTCGCCGAGCTGATCGGGCTCTGCAAGGTGGAGAAGGATGGCACGCGCGGGCTCACGCAGCTCTTGGCCGATGCACCACGCTTCGCTGCGCTTTCCGAACGACTGCCGCGGGATGCACTCGATCTGCTCATCAGCTATCGCGATCGCCAAGCGCTCTTTGCGCAGGCGGGCTACCTCGACGGTTCGGCGTATGTCGAACGCCCCAAGCAGACGCGACGCGCGGCGCTCGCCGACTGGATCACCGACCCGCAGAACCGCTGGTTCGGACGGGCGATCGCCAACCGGACTTGGGAGCATCTCTTCGGCAAGGGGCTGATCGATCCGGTCGACGACCTGAGCGGCAGCAAGGACCAAGTCGTTCCGGAGCTGCTCGAGCTGCTGGGGCGCGCCTTCGTCGACCACGGCACCGATCTACACTTCCTCCTTGGCGCCCTGGTGCGGACCAAGGCCTATGCGGCGGGCAACGCCGCGCCCGGCGATCCCGCGGCGCGCGCACTGGCGGAACGCTGGTTTGCGGCCCATCCACGGCGGCCGCTCACGCTCGAGCAGCTCGCGACGTCGCTGCTTTCGTTCGAAGCCGGGTCCGTGACGAGTGGAACCAGGTCGGCCGGCACGCCCGACGCGGTCGGCGACGCGCGCGCGAAATTCATCGATGATCTCGCGCGCGGCTCGCCGCCGCCGACCGATGGGTCGGAGGCGGGCGCGCGGCTCAACATTCCGCTGTCGCTCTTGCTCATGAATGGCAAGACGGCGGCGACGCCCGCCGCCTTGCGGACCGAAGCGGCGGCGGCGGCCCTCTTCGACGAATCGAAGACGGCTGCGCTTCGGCTGACACCGCTTTTCCAGGCGACGCTGAGTCGTACGCCCAGCGAGCCGGAAGCCGAGCGGCTCCTGACTGCGCTGCCGCCAACGCACGGGCGCGGCGCCGCTGAGATCGACGACCTCTTCTGGGCGCTGATCAATTCCGCCGAATTCCACACCAACCAGTGACCATCCAGTGACAACACTTTGATGACGCACCTGCGACTCCCTGATCACCCGGTGATGCCACGATGATCCACCGCCTTCTGCCATCGCTCGCGCCGCAACGCGGGATGCGAGCGTTCACGCGCCGCGATCTCTTCGGTTGGCTTGCACGCGGAGCGATCGCGTCGTGCGCGGCGCCGTCGCTGCTCGATCTCCTCTGCCGGCAAGCGCTCGCGCTGCAAGCGGGCGGCGCGGCGCGGCGCAAGCATCTCGTGCTGCTCTGGCTCGAGGGCGGGCCGAGCCAGATCGACACCTTCGACCCGAAGCCGGGCGCCGCCACCAACGGCCCGTTTGTGGCGCTCCCGACCGATTTCCGCGGCTGGTCGATGAGCGAGCACCTACCACAGTTGGCGCGCCGCGCCGGGAAGCTTGCGGTGATCCGCACGCTGACGTCGAAAGAGGGCAGCCACCAGCGCGCGCGCGAGCTGCTCCACTCGGGCTACACCCCGAACCCGAGTGTCTCGTTCCCGACGCTCGGGTCGATCGTGGCGCACGAGATCGGCGATCTCGATCACGACCTGCCGGCCTTCGTGCAGATCGCCGGCCCGCCCGGCTCGCCCGGCTATCTCGGCACGCCGAGCGCGCCGTTCCGACTGCGCAGCCCGGTCGAGCCCGTCTCCAACGTCGCCTATCCGAGCGGAGTCGACCCGGAGCGGCTCGCGCAGCGCGAGACGCTGAGGCAGACCCTCGACGAGCAGTTCGCGAACGAGGGAGCGCTGGACGAGGTCGCTCTCAACCAGGAGCAGCGGCGGCGCGCGCGTCGCCTGATGGACACCAAGCTCCTCAGTGCGTTCGACCTGTCGCAGGAGAGGCGCGCGGCTCGCGATGCCTACGGCCGGAGCAACTTCGGGAGCGGCGTCCTGTTGGCCCGCCGCCTGATCGAGCACGGCGTCAGCGCGATCGAGGTCCACTCCGAAGGCTGGGACACCCACGTCGACAACTTCACGAAGACGCGCGCGCTCTGCCAGGAGCTCGATCCGGCGTTCGCGGCGTTGATCGACGATCTCGAGCAGCGCGGCCTGCTCGCCGACACGTTGATCGTCTGCATGGGGGAGTTCGGTCGCACACCGGCCATCAAGGGTCACGACGGCCGCGACCACTGGCCGAACAACTACTGCGTCGCCCTCGCCGGCTGTGGCGTGAAGCCGGGGACTGTGGTCGGCACGACCGACGAGCGCGGCGAGAACATCGTCGAGCGTCCGGTGCAGGTCGCCGACCTCTTCGCGACGATCGCCGCGCTGCTCGGCCTCGAGCGCGACAAGACCTTCCAGGCGACCCCGCGCCGCCCGGTCAAGCTGATCGACCCCGACGGCGTGGTGGTGCAAGAGCTGATCGCGTAGCCGTTCCGCACCTATCCGCCGACCGGCAGGCGATCACCGAGACCTGGGAGCAGCTCGAGATGTAGCTGATCAGCCAGGTCTCCGAGGTTCGCGCGCAGCGCCTGGAGCTCGGCCTCATCGACGCAGAAGGCGGCGGGCACCAGCAGGAAGTCACGCCGCTCGGCGCTCTCGGCGCGCAGCTTCTCGATCACGGCGCGCGGGGAGCGGTCGCCCTGGCCATGGGCGATCCGGAGGCGATGAAAACGACTGCGCTTCTGGATCACGTCGGGGCTCTCGAGCGCGAGCCAGGCCGCGAGCTCCGCCTCGGATGCATCGTCCGGGACCACCACGATGGTGGTGCCACCGAAGGCGCCCGAGGAAAGCGGGAGCAGCGAGCCGTCCGCGAACGCGGCCGCGGTGACCTGCGACGATGGCGCGACGGCGAGCCCCTTGCCGCGTGCCCGGCGCGCGCGCTGGCGCGCCATGAGCCGGCCCGCAGCGTCGGCGGGAGCCGCGGCGAGGAGGGCATCCGCGGCGGCGCTCGGTGTGAGCGGGGTGAGGCCCAGCGCCGCGCGGACCGCATCGACCTCAGCCGCGTCGGTCGTCGCGAGGTTGCTTGGTCCCGACCACGCCGTCACGGTCGTTCGCAATCGCAGCGCGGCGTCATCGTGGGTGAACGCCATCCAGCTCGGCTGATCTGCCTCCAACACGGAGAGGCCGAGCGAACGCTCCGGACGCGCGGCTTCGAGTGGCAGCGGCAACGGCAGCCGCGCGAGCTCTTCCTGCGCGATCGGCGCGAAGGCGAGCGCGCGGAACGGCTCCTCTTCGAGGTAGCGCGTGGCGTAGAGCACCATCGTCGCGCCGCCGCCTTCGCCGGCGAGGACGACGCGCGCCGGATCGATCGCGAGCCCCGCCGCGAGGTCGGCCCGCGTGACCACTTCGAGGAGGCGCGCGATCACCGTCGCCGCGAGGCCGCCACCCTCAGCGGCCTCCCCTGGAAAAAACCAACGGCCGCGCTTTGCACCACCCGCGTCGAGCTGCGGAAACGACGGCTCGACGACCGCGCACGCCGCGGCGTCACCAAGCACCGGCTCCCAAAGTCGCATCGCCTGCTCGCTCCCCTGGCCACTCTCGGGCAGCCAGACCAGCAGCGGCAGCGGCGCCGTCGCGTGCGGCGGGACGCGCAGGCGGTAGCCGTGCTCGCTCGCCACGTGCACGGCAGCCACGCCATCCTCGGCGCTGTGCGCACGCGCCTCGACCAGGACGACCAGATCGGCGGCGGGCGTGCTGTCCGGCTTGCGCTCTGCGGCGAGATCGCTGGACGCTTCGATCGCGACGGTCAGCACGCGGGTGGCGGGCCGGCGCTGCAGAAGCTGCCAGACCGTTCCCTGGTGCTGCTCACTGTGGAATCCGCCATTCACGTGGATGACGAGCCGATCGGGTTCGCGCGCGAGCTGCCGCGCGATCGAGTCGGCCATCGTGTTGTCCCACAAGTTTTGGCCGTCGTAGCGATGGTTGCCGGCCGGTGCCATGCCGAGCGCACCGTGGCTGCGCGTCACGTTGTCGACCCGCGTCCAGTACTCCGGCGGGCTCTCGATCAAACGTGCCGGGACGAGTGCGCATTCGGGGCCGGTCAGCGCGTTCCACGCAGCTTCGCCGCCACGGCTCAGCTTGCGCCGCAGGTCGGCCGGCAGGTTCGACGCCACGACCGGGATGGCGCGCTCACTCGCGAGCTCGACCAGCGGCCGGTAGTCGCTCGCGTAGTTGCCCCACGGCCGGGCGCTCGCAAGGAACGTCGGCTCGTCGATGCGACCCGCGAGATAGTCGTCGAGCGCCGGCTGCACATCGCGCTCGAACATCTCCATGACGAGCGCGACCTGGTTGCGGCGGCGGTCGGCCAGCTCGCCGAGGAGCTCGAGCTCGGCGTCGTGCGTCAGCCGGTCGAGATGGGTTTCACCGAGAAAGACGACCTCCGCGGTGGCGAGTCGATCACACGCCTGCTCCCACGACAGCTCCGCGCCGCTCTGCGGGTCGATCAGCCGCGACGCGCGGCGCAGCAGTTCGCTTCCTGGCCCGATCGGGGCACGCGCCGCGCACGCAGCGGCCAATGGCAGGAGGCTGATCACGACGGCCGAGCGCAACAGCATGAGTCGATCTCCAGAAACGGGAGCGCGATCGTACTGGTGGCCGGCCGTGATGGTTGCGCTCGATATGCTCGATTCGTCGTTGGAGATGGGACCTTGACCCGGTGGTTCACGCTGCCCGCGCTGCTCACGCTGCTTGCATCGATCGGCGGCCTCCCCGCGCTCGGCTTGGCTCAGGACGATGGCGCGCCGCAGGATGGTGGCGTGCCCCAGGGTGGAAGCCCGCCGCCGCCCGTCGAACCCCCGCCGCGTCCGCGTGGCGTTCGCATCCACGAACGCGAGGCCTTTCCCGGCTACACGCTGATCGCGCCGCTCCGCAGCAAGATCGTCCACCTCGTCGATCTAGACGGCCGCGAGGTGCATCGCTGGCAGACCGGCTTCGTCCCCGGCAGCGAGTACCTCCTGCCGAACGGCAATCTGCTGCGCTGCAGCAAGCAGCCGGGCGTGCCGCGCTTCAAGGCGGGTGGACAATGTGGTCGCCTGCAAGAGATCGCCTGGGACGGCAGCGTGGTCTGGGACTGGCAGTACGCCACCGACCAGCACTTGCAGCATCACGACCTCACGCGGACGCCCGCCGGCACACTCCTCTTCATCGCGTGGGAGCACTTCTCGAAGAGCGATGCGATCGCCGCCGGCCGCCATCCGGCCCACGTCGGCGACGACGGCCTGTGGGCCGACACGGTGATCGAGATCGAACCGGTCCAACCGAACGACGCCAAGATCCTCTGGGAATGGCACGTCTGGGATCACCTGATCCAGGACCTCGATCCCGCCGCGGCGAACTACGGCGACGTGGCGGCGCACCCCGAGCTCTTCGATATCAACGCTGACCTGCGTCGCGAGCTCCCGACCGATCAGGAGGTCGCCGATCTCAAGGCGCTCGGCTACATCTCGGCAACGCCGTCGGCCGGCGAGCTGCACGCCGACTGGTTCCACACCAACTCGATCGCCTACGACGCGGCGCAGGACCAGATCCTGCTCAGCACGCCGCACCTCTGTGAGCTCTGGATCCTCGACCACAGCACGACGAGCAGCGACGCGAAGGGCCACGCGGGCGGCCGCTCGGGCACGGGTGGCGATCTGCTCTGGCGCTGGGGCAACCCGAAGAACTACGGCGCCGGTAGCAACCGCGACCAGAAGCTCTTCTATCAGCACGACGCCAAGTGGATTGCCGACGGCTTGCCAGGCGCCGGCCATGTGCTCCTCTACAACAACGGAGCGGGGCGCCCGGACGGGAGCTACTCCTCGGTGCTCGAGCTCGCGCTGCCGCGCGGCGCCGACGGACGCTACGCGCTCACGCCGTTCCTCGCCGCCGGACCGGCTGCGCCGCTCTGGAGCTACAGCGGCACCGCGCCGGGCGATCTCTTCTCCGCCTACATCTCGGGCGCGCAGCGGCTGCCGAACGGCAACACGCTGATCTGCGAAGGGCAGGACGGACGCGTGCTCGAGGTGACCGCGGCGGGCCAAATCGTCTGGGAGTACCTACACCCCTTCGGCGAGCTCGATCCCGGCGACGGCCAGCCTAAGACTCCGCATGCGCTGTTCCGTGCGACGCGCATTGCTGTGGATCACCCTGGTCTCGCCGGCAAGAAGCTCGAACCGCGCGAGTGAATGGGGCCGCCTGCTTCTCCTGGACGCATGGCGGGCTAGGCTTCCCGGACCCTTTTGCGCTCGCGGAGGACGCCGTCCCCTTGGACTTGGGCTCGTTGAAGATCGACCGATCGAGCAGCGCGCCGTCCGTGCGTCGGCAGGGTCGCCGCGGAATCGGCTGGCTGGTGCTGCTCGCGATCGCCGGCGGCGGGATCTGGCTCTTCGGGCCGCGGCTCATGAAGACGGTCGATCAGCTCCGCCTTCCCGAGGTCGAGGTCGCGCGCGCCATCGCCCCGTCACCGCTCGCCGCGAGCGCGGTCGAAGGGACGGCGGCCAACGGCTACTTGGTGGCGAGCAAGCGCGCCGCGCTCTCGGCTGACACGCCGGGCCGCATCGTCGAGATGAACGTCACCGAAGGGTCGGTGGTGAAGAAGGGGTTCGTCGTCGCGCGTCTCTACTCCGACGAGTACCGCGCGGCGTTGGCGCGAACCGAGGCCGATCTTGCGGCACAGGCGACCTCGATCGAGCGGGTGCGCGAGGAGGTCGCGGCGGCGGCGTCGGAGATCGATCGCCTGACGAAGAGTGCCGAGGCCGCGGCGGCCAGCGTGAAGGAGGCCGAGGCGACGCGCGACCAGACGCACCAGAAGCTCGAACGGGCCGAGAAGATGGTGACCGACCACGTCGAGAGCCAGCAGTGGCTCGACGACGCCCGCGCGGCGGATGCGCGTGCCGCGGCATCCGTGGCTGTGGCTCATGCGACCCACGCCGCCGCCGAGTCGGGGATTGCGCAGGCGAAGCAGCGTTTCAAGGTACAGGAGGCGGCGCTGCTCGAGTCGCAAGCGCAGTTGCCGGTGCTGACGGCGGTCCGCGACCAGGCCAAGGCGACGCTCGACAAGACTGAGGTGCGCGCGCCCTTCGATGGCGTGGTGGTGCTGAAGGATGCGGAGGTCGGTGAGGTGGTCTCGCCCAACTCGCAGGGCGGCGCCAGCCGCGGCTCGGTGGCGACGATGGTCGACTTCGCGACGCTCGAAGTGCAGGTCGAGATGCCGGAGCGCAACATCGCCGCGGTGCAGGTGGCGGCGGCGACGCGCATCTTCCTCGACGCCTACCCCGACCGGCCCTACGCAGGCCGCGTGACACGCATCTGGCCGGTGGCGAGCCGGAGCAAGGGGTCGATCGAGGTGCGCGTGCGATTCGATGCCCCGGATGACCGGCTGCGACCCGAGATGGGGGCGCGCGTCGTCTTCCTGGTGGGCGAGCGGCCGGAGCCGGCGGCGACCACCGCGCCGCTCCCGATCGGCGTTTTCGTGCCGAGCGCCGCAATCGTCCACGACGCGGGCAAGATCGGGGTCTATGTCGTCGAACGCGACCGCGTCCGCTTCGCGGAGGTCGCCGTCGGCGAGGAGCGAGCGGGCCGCACGCTGGTGACGCGCGGCCTGGTTGCGGAAGAACAGGTCGTGGTGGCGCCGCCTTCCTCGTTGCAGGATGGCGACCGGATTCGTGCAAAAGGGGACGCATGAGCGAGCCAATGATTCGTGCCGAGGGTGTGCACAAGAGCTACGCGCGCGGCGGCGAGGAGCTGGTCGTGCTGGACGGGCTCGACCTCGAGATGGAGGAGGGGCGCTTCTATGCACTGATGGGGCCGTCGGGCTCGGGCAAGACGACGCTGCTCAATCTCATCGGCGGGCTCGACCAGGCCGATGCCGGGCGGCTCGTCGTGTCGGGCGCGGAGCTCGCATCGCTCACCTCCGCGTCGCTCGCGCGTTGGCGCGCCGACAACGTCGGCTTCGTCTTTCAGGGCTTCAACCTGATCCCGGTGCTGACCGCCTTCGAGAACGTCGAGCTGCCGCTCACGCTGACACCACTCTCGAAAAAGGAGCGGCGCGACCATGCGATGCATGCGCTGGCATTGGTCGGCCTCGAGGGGCGCGAGCACCACCGGCCGCAGCAGCTCTCCGGCGGTCAGGAGCAGCGCGTCGCCATCGCGCGCGCGGTCGCGAGCGACCCCAAGGTGATCCTCGCCGATGAGCCGACCGGTGACCTCGATCGCAAGTCGGCCGACCAGGTGCTGGATCTCCTCGGCCGGCTCCATCGCGAGTTCAAGAAGACGATCTTGATGGTGACGCACGACCCGCACGCGGCCGCGTGTGCCGAGATGGTGGTCCACCTCGACAAGGGGCAGCTCGGGCGGATCGAGCCGAACGCGCCGGCGGCCCGCACCACGGCCGGGCCGAAGTAGGGCGGCCGCGATGGCCTCGTTTCGCCTCGTCCGGCGCTATCTCGGCAAGCACCTGCTCCGCTCGCTGCTGACGATCGGCTCGCTGGTGGTCGCGCTTTTCCTGCTTTGCGTGTTGCAGTCGCTGGTGGTCGCGCTCGATGCCGGGGTGCGCGGTTCGAAGCGCGACCGGCTGATCGTCCAGTCGGCGGTGAGCCTCTTCGTCCAATTGCCGATCGCCTACCAGGAGAAGATCGCGCAGGTGCCGGGAGTCGAGAAGCTCTGCAAGTGGCAGTGGTTTGGCGGCGTCTACAAGGAGGAGAGCAACTTCTTCGCGCAGTTCGCGGTCGACCCCGACACGCTCTTCGACTGCTATCCCGACATCAAGATCACCAGCGGCTCGATTGAAGCGTTCCGCTCTGAGCGCCAGGGCTGCATCATCGGCCACCAGCTCTGCGATCGCTTCAAGTTCAAGCTCGGCGACACGATCCCGCTGATCGGCGGCATCTTCCCGCACCCGGGCGGCGGCGCCTGGGAGTTCAAGGTCGCCGCCATCTATGAGCCCACCTCGACCGCGCTCGACCACCAGACGATGTTCTTCCGCTGGGACTACTTCGAGGAGACCTTCAAGGCGGCGACCGGGATGACGCCGGGCGTCGGCACCTTCTCCATCCGCAGCACGCCCGGCTGTGACCAGACCAAGCTGATGGCCGCGGTCGAACAGCTCTTCGAGAACGGGCCGCAGCGAGTGCAATGCACCACCGAGGCCGAGTTCCAGGCGCAGTTCGTCTCGATGGTGGGGAACATCCCGGTCTTCGTGTCGGCGATCGGCGGCGGCGTCCTGCTCGCGATCGTGCTCGCCTGCATCAACACGATGCTGATGGCGTTCCGCGAGCAACTGCACGACGCCGGAATCCTGAAGGCGATCGGCTTCACCGACGGACGGCTCGGTCGCCTGATGCTGGCGCAGTCGCTGCTGCTCTGCGGCCTCGGCGGGCTTTGCGGTGTCGGGCTGGCGAAGCTCGCCGAGCCGCTCTTCGTGATGCTGCTCGGGACGATGTTCCCGGGCTATGCGGTGACGGGGCCGATCATGGGGCTCGGCCTCGCGGTGACGGTGGGGATCGGGCTGGTGGCCGGCGTGGTGCCCGCGCTGCGCGCTCGCTCGCTGCGCGTGGTCGACGCGCTGCGGTCGGTGGAGTAGCGGAAAATGCTCGTCCCCTTCTCCTACACGCTCCGCAGTCTCTTCGTCCGCAAGAGCGCGACGCTGCTCACGGTGCTCGGCATCGGCGCGACGGTGGCGGTGCTCGCGGGAGTCCTCGCGCTCCGCGGCGGCTTCACGACGCTCTTCATCAGCAACGGCCGCACCGACGTCGCCGTCTTCCTGCGCCAGGGCGCGCCGAGCGAAGGCGAGAGCGGCATCACGCGCGAGACCGCCGATCGACTGATGAAGACGCTGCCGCAGATCGCGACCGACGCCATCGGGCCGGAAGGCGGGCGGCCGCTCGCCGCGCAGGAGTGCTACCTCGCAGTTCGGCGGCGCAAGCGCGGCGGCGCCGGCGAGACCAACGTCCCGATCCGCGGCGTCGAGCCGGCGAGCTTCGCCATTCGCGGCGACGACCTGCGCATCACCGAGGGGCGCCGTCTCACCCCCGGTGCCGACGAGGTGATCATCGGTCGCAAGCTGGTCGATCGCATCGAGGGGTGCGCGGTCGGCGACGTCCTCCAGCTCAACGTCATGCCCTTCAAGGTGGTCGGGATCTTCGAGTGCGCCGGCCCCTTCGAGTCGGAGATCTGGGGCGATTTCGAGCGGATGCTGGTGGCGCTCGAGCGGCCGATCGCGAGCCGCGTGGTGGCACGGCTGAAGCCCGAGGTGACCGGCAAGAGCTTCGACGCGTTCGCGGAGGAGCTGGAGAACGGCACCGCCTGGAAGGACGTCAAGGTCCGGGTGATGACCGAGCGCGCCTATCTCGAGTCGATGACCAAGCAGCTCTCGACGGCGCTCCTCGCCCTCAGCATCGGGCTCAGCGTGATCATGGGGCTCGCCGCGACCTTCACCGCGACCAACACCATGCTCGCCGCCATTGCTGGCCGGACCCACGAGATCGGGATCCTGCTCGCGGTCGGCTTCCGGCCGTTCCCGATCTTCGTTTCCTTCATGGTGGAAGCGCTGCTACTCGGGCTGCTCGGTGGAGTGGTGGGCTGTGTGTTGGCGCTTCCGATCAACGGGATCAACACCGGCACCACCAACATGCAGACCTTCACGGAGGTGGCGTTTGCGTTCCGGCTCACGCCTTCGGTGTTGACGAGCGCCGTGGTCTTCTCGCTGACGCTCGGGCTGGTCGGCGGCGCGTGGCCGGCGTTGCGGGCGGCGCGGCTGACACCGACGGAGGCGTTGCGGCGGAGGTGACGGCGTTTGCGGAGCTGTCGGAGTTCGAGGATCCGGAGATTCGAGCCATGCTGCCACGAATCGTGACTGCCGCCATCGCCCTCGCGCTCGTCCAGGGCGGTACGGCGCCCCTCGACCTGACCAAGGTCGAGCGGAAGATCGCCAAGGAGCCGAGCTACGTCAGCGAGCCGCGCTACGCGCTCCTCGTCTTCGATGACACCCGACCGTTCCGCTGCTGGATGGTCTTCGACAAGTCGAAGGTCGACGCGCCCTACTACGACGTCCTCTACTTCGACCGTAACGGCGACGGGGACCTGACCGAGCCGGAGGAACGGATCACCGGCAAGTACGACGAAGGCGGCGCCGCGGCCGGCATCGCGATGTCGTTCCGGATCAAGGAGCTGCCGGTTCCGGGCACGTCCCTGGTCCACAAGGACTTCCTCTTCAGCACGGCGCCCAAGGCGAACCGTGGCGGCTTCTGGTTCCGCTTCCATTGGGACGGCAAGACCGAGTTCTCCGGCGGCTACTACCCGACCGGAACCAACACGACGGAGTGGGGCGCGAGCGTCGCGACCGCTCCGCTCCTCCATCCGACGCTCTCCGGGCCGTTCCAGTTCGCGCTGTGGCAGGAGAGCACGGCCTTCACGATCGGTGGCGAGAACCACACCAACGTCCTCGTCGGCACGCAAGGGATCGGCGCCGGCTCGCTGCTGGTCGTTGATGAGACGTTCCTCGACCTCGCGAAGGACGAGCTCACTTGCACCGTGATCACGAAGGACGCCGAGGGCCGCCCGCTCGAAACGCGGAGCCGGATCAAGAGCCACTGCTGAGGCATCCTCTATGACGACGCCGTGCGCGTCGCCGAAGGAGCCGTGCCTGGAGCTGCCATCCTGCGGATCGAGCTGCGTGCGTCGGGCAAGCCCGCGATCGCCACCGACATCCCGATCACGCTGGAGCGCTGACTTGGCAGCCATCGCGTCTCGGCTCGCGATCACACGGGCGGCGTCGCTCACGCTGCAGTCATTGGTGATTGCGTCGATCGCCATGGCGTCACGGGTCGGAGGCTGTGTGACCGCTCTGTTGCCCGAGTCGAGCACCAACGCCGTACCACTCCAGTCGTCGCCGCCACTCCCACCGACCGTGGCCGAGTCGTCCGCCTTCACCCGCACCGCAACGTCGGCCGACGTCCTCGCCCACATCGCCGCCTGCGTCGACCGCTCACGGAAGCTGACGCGGCTCACCCTCGGCACGAGTACACAAGGAAAGGAGATCCCGCTCGTGCTGGTCGCCGATCCGCCGGTCGCGTCGCTCGCCGCCGCACGCGCCAGCGGCAAGCTCGCCGTGCTCGTCTGCGCGAACATCCACGCCGGCGAGGTCGAGGGCAAGGAGGCGGTGCAGATCTTGTTGCGTGAGCTCGCCGAAGGGGAGGACGCGGCGCTGCTCGACCAGCTCGTGATCGCCTTGGTCCCGAACTACAACCCCGACGGCAACGACGCGATCGATCGCAAGAACCGCCCCGACCAGAACGGTCCGATCGAAGGCGTCGGCCAGCGCGCGAACGGGCAGGGGCTCGACTTGAACCGCGACTTCATGAAGGCCGAGGCGCCCGAGACGCGCGGGCTGATCGCGACCGTGAACGCGCTCGACGCTGCCTTGGTGATGGACCTCCACACCACCGACGGCAGCTTCCACGGCTACGAGCTCACCTACGCCGGCGCGATGCACCCCGCGAGCGACCCGGAGCTCCTCCGCTTCACGCGCGAGACCTTCCTGCCCGCCTTGCGCGCCGACATGCGCACCCGTGGTTTCGAGACCTTCGACTACGGCGACTTCGCCGACCAGGCCCATCCCGAGCAGGGCTGGTTCAGCTTCGACCACCGCCCACGCTTCGGCACCAACTACTTCGGCCTCTGCAACCGCGTCGCACTGCTGTCGGAGGCGTACAGCCACGAGAGCTTCGAGGTCCGGGTGAGGGCCACCCACGCCTTCGTGCTCTCGGCCTTGCACTACGCCGCCGACCACGCTGGCGCGCTGCGAGCGCTGCGAGCTCACGCCGACGCCACCGCCCGTGCGCTGGCCGGCACGGCCAATCTCGTGACCCGCGGCGAGATGGAGACAACCCGCGAGCGCGACAGCGTCCTCGTCGGTGCCTGCCGCCGCGAGAAGGACGCGGTGACCAGCCTCGAACGCGTCATCGACACTTGCGAATCGCAACCGATCGAGATGGACATCCACGTGAGCTTTCGCGGTCTCGAGCCGGCGCCCGTGCCGCTCGCGTGGGCGCTGCCGGGCGCCACTCCCGAGATCGAGGCGCTGCTGCGGCTGCACGGAATCGAGTGCCGGCGGACGACCACACCGGAGCATGTGGCGGGCCGCAGCTTCCGGATCTCCGCGCGGAAGGAAGAAGGACGTCCGTTCCAGGGCCACCAGCTCGTCGACCTCGTCGGGGCGGACGAGACGTTCGACGCCGACGTGCCGATCGACACCCTGATCGTCCCGACTGCGCAGCCGCTCGCTCGGCTCGCCTTCACCCTGCTCGAGCCGCGCTCGGATGACGGGCTGGCAACTTGGCGGATCCTTGGCACTCTGCCCGACGAAGACGAAGAGCGGGGTGATCGATTTGCGGTCATTCGCGTCGATGGGTGGCGCCAGTAGCGGCAGGACAGCGTAGGCGGGTGGACGTTTCTGGCCGGCGGCCTCGTCGCGGCGGCAACCAACACCCGGCGATCGTGTGGTGGCGTGGCACCAAGTACCGCGGCGCGCTACGCGGGCGGCACGAATGGTGCGGGCGGACGGCAAGATCGGCCACGCACTGCCGGCAGTCGCTGGAGGCGCGGCAGCGGCCCCGGCAAGAATTGTCCGCCCGGCGGCCGAAATGGGTCGACGTTTCCGCGGTCGGCCCGATTCGAGCACACCTCAATCATCGAAGATCGAAGCTCAACGAGGTACGGGGGCGGCGGGCAGGGCGACGCGGAAACCGGCGCTGAACCACCGGAGCGAAGGGTCGTTCCAGTCCCGGAACGCGGAACGGCACCAGCCGGCGTCATCCCAGCACGAGCCGCCGCGCAAGACGCGGGCGGAGCCGCTCGCCGGACCGCTCGGATCCTCAGACGTTGTGTCGCCGACGGGCGTGAGCGTGTAGACGTCGTACCAGTCGGCGCACCACTCCCACACGTTGCCGTGCATGTCGTGCAATCCCCATGCGTTGGGCTTCTTCGTCCCCACGGAGTGCGTCGTGCGGTCATGACGCTCGCCGTACCACGCAAAGTCGTCGAGACTCCCGGCATGGGGTCCGGTCGACGCCGCCCGACAGGCAAACTCCCATTGCGCCTCGGTCGGCAGGTTGGCCCCGATCTTTCCGCAGAACGCGACGGCGTCGTTCCATGACACTTGCTCGACCGGTCGCCGCGCATCGTCACTGAACTTCGACGGGTTGCTCCCCATCACCTTCTGCCAGATCGCCTGCGTCACTTCGTACTTCGCAATCAGGAACGGTGAGAGTGTCACTGAGTGAGGGATCTCGTCGTCGCGGCGGTCCGCTTCGTTCGTGTGCGAACCCATCGTGAACGTGCCACCTTCGAGATAGACGAAGAGGAGTCCGGTTGCGTCGTGTAGGTACTCGAACTTGCCCTGAGCGTTCTTGCCTTTCGTGGTGAAGCCGTCCAACTTCACCGGGCCGAATTTGTTCTCGACGGCGGCTCTTGTCTGCAGCTCGAGATCGTCGCGCCATCGAGACAATTCGGCCGAGTCGGCGAGCGATCTCTTTTCGTCCGCGTTCAAGTAGTGGTCGGCGCGGACGGCCTTTTGCCATTGATCGAGCGCCTCCACGGCGGCCACCGGATCGGCGACGGCGGTACCAATCGTGACGCTCGGCCTCTGGGTCTGGCGCCATTCGACACGTGCGCGGGCCGAGAAGAGATCGATCGGCACGGAGACTGGGGACCGGTTCATGGCGGCGTCCATTGCCATGAGGACGATCGTGGCTGGCGCAGGATCGGCTGCGGTCGACGCCGGCAGCTCGAGCTGCAGTGTGATCGCCGTGGTACCGATTGGCACGAGGCTCTCGTTCTTGGAGACGAGAATCAGCTCGACCGGCTCAGAGAACGCGAACTCCACCTCGAACGTCGCCGCTTCGACGCGAAACGGCGGCTCACCAAGCACCCGCGCGAGCGTGGCCATCGGCGGCGTGCGATCGACCAGGACATGCGGCTGATCGATGATCGTTCCGCTCTCGGTCGCGATGTTGAGGACGTAGTCGCCGTCGGCCACACTGCCATCGGTTCGCTTGGGCAACGGCACCGTCCGGTCGACCGCGCCCGACTTCACCGCGAACGTCTTCTCTGGCGTCCCGTCGAACCAGAGCTTGAGCGCCGTCACGTCGTCGGGATCGACCCTCCCTTTCACTTGGACGGCGGTCTGGTTGGTCGGAACGCCCGTCACGGGGGACTCGAGCGTGACGGTCACCTCGCGCAGTGACTGGAGCGACGACTTCATCAAGGTTCTCTGGGTGGCCCAGTCGGCATTCGTGATGAGCTGCTGTTTCTCGGCGGCGAGCAGCAGCTCGTCCTTGGCGACCTCCGCCTCCCACTTCTCCGCGTCGCCTTGAAAGAGCGTGGTGAGATCGCGCTTTCGAGCGACCGGTGCACTCGCCCATTCAGCGCTCACCCGCGGTCGACGATCGACGAAGGACGCAACACGCTTCGCTCCGCAGTAGAGCGCGACCTTCACCGAGGCCGGCACTGTGTTGCCCGCGGCGTCCGTTGCCGTGAGCACGAATGGCTCTGCCTCCGGTTCGGCGCGGTCGACCGGGAGTAGAGCGAGCTCAACGCTCTTGGTCGTGGCGTACTCCATGTCGGGCGTGCGCAGTGCCGCGCCCGAGAGCCGCACTGGCTCGTCGAAGGTGAGGGTGCCGGCGATCGTCGACTCCTCGCTGCGGTGCGGCGTGCCTTCGCCAATGAGAGTCGTCCCGAGCAGTGCAGGCGCGGTCGTGTCCTTCGGTGCCGGCGGCTCACTCGATGCGTGCTCGGAGGAATCGGCAGCCGGCATGGCATCGTACGGTCGTCCGGCCCAGAGCTTCCACGCGCCGAACGCTGCCGCCGCGAGCAGGACGGCCGCGATCGCGCGGACGACCACCGTGCGTCGCGCCGCGGCGGGCGCCGACCGGACATGCGATCGCGGCTCCGGTCGTTCTCGCGGTTGCGCCTGGCGCTCCGTCCGGATCCCGTTTTCAGCCGATCTCGAAACGGTCTCCTGCGCCTCGTTGTCGGCGTGGGAGCGCAACGCCCGCTCGAACGCCTCCACGAACGTGCCACAGCTCGCGAAGCGCTTTCCCGGCTCTCGCTGGAGCGCGCGCATCACCACGCCATTCAGCGTCGGCGAAAGCTCGGGTGCCAGCTCGACGATCGGTGGCAGCGGCTTCAGCTTCTTGCCGAGCACCTCGTTCAGCGACTTGCCGCCATGCGCCTGGACTCCGGTCAGCGCCTCGTAGACGATCAGCGCCAGCGAGTACTGGTCGGCGGGCGGCGCGAGGTCGACACCGTCGTACGACTCGGGCGGCACGTATTGCGGCGTGCCGGGGCTGGCGCCGGTGCGCGTGAGGCCGGTGTCGGTCGACGCCAGCGACTTGGCGATGCCGAAGTCGGCGAGGTGGGCGTGGTCGGCGTCGTCGAAGAGGATGTTCGCCGGCTTGATGTCGCGATGGATCATCTGCTTGCCGTGCATGTAGTCGAGCGCGTCGGCGATCGGCTCGAGCCAGCCGAGCACCGTTTCCGCATCCTGCTTGCGCGGCCCCTTCTCGAACGACTGCTTCAGCGATCCGCCGGCCAGGAATTGCATCACCATGAACGGCACGTCGTCGACGACGCCGAAATCGTGGACGCGCACGATGTTGGGGTGGACGAGCCGCGTGAGGCTCTTCACCTCGAGCTCGAATCGCTCGCGAAAGCCGGGCTCGTCGAGCAGCGCGACCGACGGGATCTTGATGACCGCCGGGAGGCCGAACTTCAAGTCGTCGGCAAGCCAGACCGACCCCATGCCGCCACGATCGAGCCGCTCGCGGACACGAAAGCGGTCGAGGAGGAGCCGGCCGGAGAGATCGAATTCGTGGGCTTGCGGCATGAGTGTCGGGACGGAGTCATACCAAGCCGCCGGCGAGGTCAGGAGAACCGGCGCAATTCGCGAATGCGACTACCACTTGTCGCCCGCCTCGGTGTCGATGGCACCGTGCGTGGATGCACCGCATGGATCGAAGATCGAAAGCTCAATGGGGTGCGGAGGCGGCGGTCAGGACGACCCGGAAGCCGATGACCCCGCTCCGGTCTGATGGGACGAACCAGAACCGGAACGCGGAACGGCACCCGCCGGCACCGACTACGACCGCGCCGCCGCGCAAGACGCGGCCGGAGCCGCTCATCGGGCTCTGATCGGGAGTGATCGAGCCGTTCTTGGGAGCGTCCGCATCATCGACGTACCAGTCGGCGCACCACTCCCACACGTTGCCGTGCATGTCGTAGAGACCCCACGCGTTCGCCTGCTTTGTTCCGACGGGGTGCGGCGTTTTTTCGCTGTTGGCGACGTACCACGCGAAGTCGTCGAGGTTTCCGGCGTAGGTTCCGGTCGATCCCGCGCGACACGCGAACTCCCACTGTGCTTCGGTCGGCAGCGCGGCGTCGATCTTCCTGCAGAACTGCAGCGCGTCGCCCCAGGAGACTTGCTCGACTGGCCGCTGCGGGTCGCCGGTGTACTTCGACGGGTTGCTGCCCATTACTTGTTGCCAGATCGCCTGCGTCACTTCGTACTTTGCGATCAGGAATGGGGGGAGCGTCACCGAGTGCTGGGTTTCGCAATCCTGGCGGTGCTCCTCGTTCGTCGGCGAGCCCATCGTGAACGTGCCGCCATCGAGTTGGACGAAGATGAGCCCGGTCTGGTCGTGTACGTACTCGAGCTTGCCTTGGTCGTTCTTGCCTTTGGCGGTCAGGCCGCCTCTCCTCGGGGTCTCGATCGTGACCGCCATCTCCGTCGGCGGTGGAGGCCCGTTTGACGCGCGGTCGAGCGGATCGGCATCCGGCGAGCCATGCGGCGAAACGGTGAGCTGGCGACTCTTCCAGCTCTTCCACGCGCCGACCCCTCCCGCCGCGAGCAGCACGACGATGATCGCGCGGACGACATTCCGCCGTCGTGCCGCCCCGTTCGCCGCTGGCTCGCGCAGCGCCCGCGCGAACGCCTGCGCGAAGTTGCCGCAGCTCGCGAACCGTTTCGCCGGCTCACGCTGCAGCGCGCGCATCACGACGCCGTTCACCGTCGGTGAGACCTCTGGCGCGAGCTCGACGATCGGCGGCAGTGGCTTCAGCTTCCTGCCGAGCACTTCGCCCAGCGACTTGCCGCCATGCGCCTGCACACCGGTCAGCGCCTCGTAGACGATCAGCGCGAGCGAGAACTGGTCGGCGGTCGGCTCGAGGTCGACACCGTCGAAGGCCTCCGGCGGCGCGTACAGCGGGGAGCCGGGGCTCGCACCGGTGCGCGTCAGCGCGGCGACAGTCGTCGCGAGCGACTTGGCGATACCGAAGTCTGCGAGGTGCGCGTGGTTGGCGTCGTCGAAGAGGATGTTTGCCGGCTTGACGTCACGATGGATCATCTTCTGGCCGTGCATGTAGTCGAGCGCGTCGGCGATCGGCGCGAGCCAGCGCAGCACCGCCTCCGGATCCTGCTTGCGGGCCACCGTCTCGAACCGCTGCTTCAGCGACCCGCCGGCCAGGAACTGCATCACCATGAACGGCACGTCGTCGACGACGCCGAAGTCGTGGACGCGGACGATGTTCGGGTGGACGAGCTTGGTGAGGCTCCGCACCTCGAGCTCGAAGCGGGCGCGGAACCCCTCCTCTTCGAGCAGCGCTACCTTCGGGATCTTGATGACGGCCGGCAGGCCGAACTTCTCGTCATCCGCGAGCCAGACCGAGCCCATGCCGCCGCGATCGAGCCGCTCGCGGACACGAAAGCGGTCGAGAAGGAGGCGACCGGATAGATCGAAGTCGTGGGCTTGCGGCATGGGTGCCGCGCGAAGTCTAGTCGGCATCACCCCACGGGATGAAGAGCAGGTTGCCGCCGACACGCTCGCCGCGGCGCTCGTAGCGGTAGAGGTGCCAGAGGAAGGAGAAGTGGCTCGAGTCGGGGGCACTGTCCCAGGTGATGAAGGGGAAGACGTCGCGCGTGGTCGTCTCGCCTTTGCGGTCGCTGCGATAGGCGTAGCCGAGGACGCTGAAGAGCTCTTCGTCGGGTGTGTCGACCGAGTGGACCGCGTAGAGGAGGGCGTCCCACTCGGTCTTGTCGGCCGTCCGCTCGTACTCGTGCAGCAAGGGGAGGCGGTAGTGCGCATCCTCGCGTGACTCGCCAGTCGGGCTCTCGACCACGGTGTTCTCGTACAGGAACCAGTCGAAGAGCAGGCCGGCGTAGCTGCGCTTGGCGAGGCTCGGCGAATCGGTCACTACCTCCTCGGAAGAGCCGGGCGCGTCGAACGGTTCGGGCACTTCTGACGGTTCGGGCGCTCCTGCCGCTCCGGACGAGCCCGCGGTCACGATCTGGCGCTCTTGGTATCCGAACTGGAGGAAGGTCAGCACGCGCACATTCCACGTCGGATCGTCGTTGTGATGGAGATCGAGATTGAACACGAGCGGCGTGCCGACATGGACCTGTGTCTCGTCGGTATGCGAATGGACGCCGATCAGCGTGCAGGAGTCGACGAAGTCGTGGAGTGTGTCGCTGCCGGTCGTCGACACGAGCGGCCAGAGCCGCCACGCGCTACCTTCGGAAGTCCGTTCATGACGCACCAGCGAGAGCAGCAGCTCATCGCGCGAGTGGTCAGGCCCGTGCTCGCCGGCATAGAGAGGGAAGAGGCGGTCGCGCGTGACTTCACCGCGCTCCACGTGGCGGAAGAGTGTGGTGTCGTCGATCCAACCGTCGGCGCTCGCGGCGGTCGACGACGACGCAAGCGGCCACAGGCGCCACGCGCTCCCGGCCTGCGTGGTTGCGACGCGTCCCAGGCCGGCAAGCCCGGTGTAGGAGCTCTGCTGCTGATCGCCGCTTGCGCCGTAGAGCGGGAAGAGGTGGTGCGACCACTGCTCTCCGTGCACATGGCGACCGAAGAGCGACAGGTCGAAGAGAAGGTCGGGCGTCTCCGCTGCGTTGCTCTCGGCGAAGAGCGGCCAGAGACGGAACGAGCTGGCATCGGCCTCCGTGACGAGACGAGAGAGACCGGCGACCATCCAGGTGTCGCTGCTGGTGGGGGTGGTCGTGGTGTCGAACAGCGGGAAGACGCGGGTGCCGGTCGTGTCGGCGACCCGTTCGTGCTCGAACAGCGGCCAGAGCACGGCGGTGGTCTCGGTCTCCGGGCCCAGGCTGTGGTGATAGAGCGGGCCGAGGACGTTCACGAAGCTCGTCGCGCCGCTCGCATCCCAACCGCGGCCGCCGAGCGGAGTGAGGAGCAGCCGTTCAGCGCCGCGCTCGCGATAGAGGTAGAAGGGCGCAACCATCTGCTGCGACGTTTCGGGTCCAGTCGACGACCAATAGAGCGGATAGACGTTGAGCCCCGACTCCTCGCCCGTGTGCCAGCCGTTGGCGAGCGGAGTGAACCAGTGGGAGTCGTTCGCGTCGGCGAAGCTCGCGTAGAACGGGAGGACGACGTGGTGCTGCTCGTCGCCCCTGTTCTCCCACCAGGTGGGTGGCAGCAGGAGCGCGTGTAGCTCGTGGTCGGGCTCGCGATGGTGGTGATAGAGCGGCAGCACCGTGAGCTGCGAGCCGTCGGACTCGCCCCAGACCAGCGGGAAGCAGCCGTAGCCAGCGTTCCCGTCCGCGTCGGGCTTTTCCCACCAGACCGGTCCGATCGTGCGAAGGGGGCTCTTCGTGAAGAGCGGGAAGAGGCCGAACGAGGCCTCCGTGTCGCCGCTTGCATGCGTCCACCATGCGGGCCCGACGTAGTTGAAGTCGGGCCCGAAGTTGCAGAGCGGGAAGAGGCCGAGGTTTCCGCCATACGAGTAGCCGGTCAGGAACCAGCCGTCGCCGTCGCGGCGGTCGACTTGCGCGAGCGGGAAGAGGCCCCACTGGTCGACGTCGCCGCCGTGCTCATGCCACCACGCCGGCCCGACGAAGTTGAGGTCCGGCCCGAAGTTGCAAAGCGGGAAGAGGCCGACGTTGTCGTCGAACGAGTAGCCGTTCAGCACCCAGCCCTCGCCGCTGCGGGTGTCGATGTGGGACAGCGGGAAGAGGAAATCCCACTCCGGGCCGTCCTTGCTGACGAGCGGCCGCACCGCAAACCCGCGCCGATCGAAGTCCATCAACGGCCAGAGCACGGCACTGGCACCGCGGTCGGCATACACCAGCGGGAAGCCGTTGAACCGCTCGCTCGATCCCGACGATGAGAACGGGTTGATCCGCCACAGTCGACTCTCGGTCGAGCAGCCCGCCGCCAACAGTGCGAGCAGCGATACTCCACTTCCCTTGCACATAGCCGGCTCCTCCAGTGCACCGCTCGCAATCCAAGAGTCGGGGTTGCTCTATCAAGCGGCGTGCCGCGGGGACCAGGGCGCTCTTCTCCCATACGGAGGCTTTGCCGGTCGCCTGCGTTGAGTAGTCGCGTTCGCAGTTGGAACCTCGGATCCGGTCGAGCGTGCCCCCGGCTACCCGCGCTTCTGCTCCTTCGCGAACCCGACGTCATTCAGCACCTCGAGCTGATCATTGTGCGAATGGGTGAACCCGCGCCGACGCTCCTCGGCGACGGTGGCGGCGCTGCGGAAGGCGACGATGTAGGCGCGCCGCCAGCCGTCGCTCTTGTTGCCTCCCGACCCGTGCATCACGCGCTCGTTGTGGACGGTGATGTCACCACGCGCGATCGGCGCGAGCGTGACGAGGTCGCCCTTGCGCAGGTCGGTCACGAGAGTGTGGGACTTCTCGCGCTCGCCGTGCAGTGGACGATGGGGGCGGACCGGCTCCAGATGGGTGCCCGAGATGAAGCGCATGCAGCCGTTTTCGACCGTCGAGCGGTCGATCGCGAGCCAGCAGGTCGCGGTGCGCGTGTCGGGCGTGTCGGTGGGCCAGTAGGCGAGATCCTGGTGCCAGCCGAAGACGGCGTCGTCCTTGCGCGGCCGTTTGGCGAGCAACTGGTCGTAGTCGATCGCCATGCCGGCGCCACAGAGCTGCTCCGCGATCGATGCGGCGCGCTGCTCGTAGACATTGCCCTGCCACGCCGTGTAGTAGCGCCGCGGCAACATCACGTTGATGATCGAGAAGTCCTCGACGCTGCGCGTGTAGTCGCCCGACATGTCGCAGAAGTCCTTGCCGGTGACGGCGATCTCACGGCGCAGGAAGCGCTCGTAGTCGCGCTCGATCGCGGTGACCTCGTCCGGGGAGAGCACCCCTTCGAGGTGGACCCAGCCGTCGCGACGGAAGCGCGCGAGCTCCTCGGGCGAGACCAGATAGCGGGGGCCCTGTCGACGCGTGCTCGAATCCATTGCTGCAGCTCCAGTGACCACTTGCTCGATCCGACCGTAGGGTCATTCGAAGACGTTCGCCAGGTCGACGAGGTCCGGCTCGCCGCGAACGCGGCGCAGATCGACATAGGCAACGGTCGGAACGAGCCCGAGACCGGTCGCGGCGAGCAGGTTGCCGCCAACCGCCAACCAGAACGCGGCGTGGCCATCGCCGATCAAGGAGGTGGCGGCCCGGTCGAGCAGCAACGCAATCAGTGCGAGCGTCAACGACTGGACGACGAGCAGACTGAAGATGCGCCAGCGCAGACCACTCGTCAGCAGCACGCTCCGGGCCAGCGCCAGCAGGACGCCGGTTCGCTCCGCCATCGCAACGGGCACGGCGACCAGCCAGCCGACCGATAGCCGTAGCGCCAGGAAGGTCCCGACGATGAGAGCTGGCAGCACGATCGGGGAGCGAGTGTTGACCAGCAGCGCGGCCGGGAGGGCGATCAGCAACGCCAGCACCAAGATCGTCACGACTGCGATCCCGAGCAGCGTCACCATCCGCGCGAAGGGCAGCGAGAGAGCGTCCGCGATCGTCGACGTCGCGTGAGCCAACCGCCGCAGCGCGATGCCGGACACGAGCCCTTGCAGCACCGTGCCGGTGACGAGCGTGACACCGAGCAGCAGCAGGAAGGGACCGAGCCGCTGCTCGTCGAGCGCGGCACTCGGCGCGGCCGCCACCGCAAACGCGGGCGTGGTGCCGCCATTCGTGGCGCGCCACTCGAGGTAGATCCCCGGCGCACCCAGGAGCGCCGTCAGCACGAAGAGCTGGGGAAACGCGCACGTCGTGATCTGCAGCGCGCGCACGAAGATGCGGCCGACCCGAAACGGCGCAGGCTCGGTAGCGACGAGCGGCGGTTCGACCACGCGCAGGCTCCCAGGAACACGCGACGGCGCGGGCGCGGCTAAGTTCATCCGCCACCATGAGCGCCGACGGTACGAGTGGCCAGACGAAGCGGCAATCTAGCGGCGATCCGTCCGGTGGCTCCGAGCCAGCGCTGCTCGTCGAGGTCGTGCCGGCGGCGCGACGGGGAGAGTCGGCGAGTGCGGTGCGCGCTGCGCTGCTCGTCGTGGTGGTGGCGTTGCTCTGGATCGGGGGGCGCAATCGCGGCGCGTCGAACGGCGCGGGTGATGGAGCCGCGGCTCGCTTGCCGTATCAGATTGCGTTCGCGACCTTGCCTTCCGAGCTGCAGCGATCGCTGCGGGAGCTGCACGAGGGCACGCTCGAGCTGATCCGGCTGCGCGGCGACGACGGGAGGTGGCCCGAGGCGGCGCGCTTGGCGGCGGAGGGGATCCCGCCGTTCGCCGACGACGGCGTCGCGCGCGGCCGCCGCCGCTGGTCGTCGTTGTCGAGCCCCTACCTGCGCCAGTATCTCGGCAGCGCGAATCGCGAGGACGGCACGCGAGCGCTCCTGATCCAGCTACTCGAACCGCGACCCGGCGAGATGGAAGGCCGCGATCCGCGCGCGCCAGTCATGCTCGACGAGCAACACCGGCGATTGGCCGACGGTACGCTGCTCCACGTCTCGTTCTGGATCGCGCCGACCGGCTTCCGATCGGAGCGTGACGAGCCGATCGCTGATCCCGCGCGCGCGGGGTTCCAACAGGTGCTTACGGGGAGTTCCGCGCCCCAGGGACCCTCCGCGGCATCCAATCGGAGATAGGTCGATGTCGATTCCGATGTCGAAGAGGTTCAGCTCCTGCCGCGCCAGCCTCTTCGCGCTTGGGGCGTTCGCAACACTGCTCGCGATCGCGCCACGCGCCCTCACCCAGGCCACGGGAGCACCAGCGGTCGTCAAGGCGCCGCCGCTCAAAGTCGGCGTCTCGCTCCACCCTTACTACTCCTGGACACGCAACGTGGTCCGCGGCACTGACGTGGAGGTGCGTTCGATCCTTCCCGGTGACGTCGATGCCGGGAGCTACCAGCCGCGCGCCGAGGACATCAAGAAGCTCGCCGATCTCGACGCGATCGTGGTGAACGGCATCGGCCACGACGACTTCCTGACGCCGATGATCGAGGCCGCG
>CAYRQC010000576.1:0-4150 GCA_964426265.1 uncultured Phycisphaerales bacterium
CCTCGCGCTCGATCCATGCGATGTCCTCGGCTTCGAGCGTCGCTCCGGCGATCTCCACCCTTCAAGGTCTATCGATCCGAAGACGCCGTGTCCAGCGGGTGGACTTGTGGATTCTGCTCAGGGCGGACCCTCCCCCGCGTCGGCCGCGACACGCGGCCTCCCCCGCCTCGCCGCCTGATGGGCGGCGCGGCACCTGCGGTGCCGGGGCTACTTCCGTGGAATCTTTGCGCCAAGCGAAGTCTCCACCAGTGGTGGCCGAGTTACCCCGGCTGGTTGGATCGGTATCGGAACCGGCGATCGGTCGCTAGCGTCGCCGCAGTCGACGGAGAGACACCATGGCAGAGACCACGAATCGAATCGACGCCCGCTCCTTGCGGCGGGCCGGTTTCACGCTCGTCGAGCTGCTCGCCGCCATGGCGATCCTGAGCTTGCTCGTCGGCCTGTCTCTGACCCTGGTCTCGAAGGCGAAGGCGACCGCGAACGAGACCGCCTGCCAGCAGCAGTTGCGCGACATCGCGCTCGTGCTGCAGACCTACGTCGACAATCGGCGGGAGGGCCGCTACCCGAAGGAGAACGGGATCAAGTTCCTCCTGTCGATGGTGAAGGACGGCTACATCGCCGGCGACGCCTTGAAGAAGTTCGCTTGCCCTGGCACCGAGGTCGAGACGTTCGATCCGAACGACCCCGACAAGAAGATCGGCTCGGGCCTGACCGACTGGGACAACTTGAACGCCGACTGCACCTCGTACGCCGGTCGTGCCAACAAGGAGTTCCCGATCCGCAAGGACAAGCTCGACCAGGAGGCGATTGCGTCCGATGACAACTGGTACGCCGGCCAAGGCGTCCCGAATCACGGTGACATCACCTTCTTCGTCTACGCCGACGGCCACATCGGGAAGGCGTTGATCTCGAACTACAAGGACGAGCTTCCGGAGGGGCAGGACTGGCTGCCGGTCGGCCCCGATTCGCCCGACGAGAACCTGAAGAAGCTCTCGATCGACTGAGAGTCCAAGCGAGTCCGACGTACCGCGCGACGTACCGATCCGGGGATCCTACGCCGACGTTTTCCGCACACCGATCCCTGCTCGCGCGCTGAGTCGCCCGAGTTCCCTTGACACCTCCCGCCGTCGGCGGCTGAATCCTCTCCCCTTCCAGAGTCCCCACCCGAACCCGTAGGAACGAAAGCACATGCGTTTCGCGCTGGTCTTCGCCTTCCTCGCCCTGCTCACCGCGCCGTTGCGCGCCGAGGTTCGTTGGCAGCTCGAGTGCCAGCCCAATCAGATCGGGACCGTCACCGTGCGCGGCATCGAGGGGGCCGGCATCTACGGCTACATGACCTTCACCGTCACCAACAAGACGGGGCGTGAAGTCGCTTTGAGCCTCGGCGTGTGGGCCGACACCGACGTCGCCGGCCACAAGCCCTATCGCGGGACGATCGATCCAGTGGTCAAGGAATGGATCGAGGCGCGCGCCGGCAAGACCTTCAAGACTCTGAACGAGGTGCGCGGCGAGAAGCTCGCCGATGGCGCCTCGGTCGAGCTGATGGTGAGCTTCGGCAAGCTCGACGCGAACGTCGACCTGCTCGACATCAACATCCTTGGGCTCTGCGATCGCGTCTACCGCGACAAGGGCAAGACCTACGTCGAGGACAAGGTACTGCGCGTCGAGGTCGTCCGCCCTGGCGACGAGTTCCTCCGCCAGTACGACCTGCTGCGGATGAAGGGTGTGCACTGGAAGGTGCTCGAGCCCGCGAAAGAGCTGAAGCGCGCCTGATCGCACCTGCCGTTGCGGGAGATCCGGGTCGGCCCTAGCATCCTGCGTCCCTTTTTTGGAGTGACGCATGATGGGCTCTGCGAACGCCGGCCAGCCCGTAACCCTGATTCGTGGTGACGGGATCGGTCCCGAGGTCGCTGAGGCGACCCGGCGCGTGGTCGACGCCACGGGTGTCAAGATCGACTGGGATATCCAGGACGCCGGCGTCGACGTGAATGCGCGGCTCGGCACTCCGCTCCCCGACTCGGTGCTCGAGTCGATGAAGCGGACCAAGGTCTGCCTCAAGGCGCCGATCACCACGCCGGTCGGCACCGGCTTCCGCTCGGTGAACGTGAGCCTGCGGCGGCTCTTCGACCTCTACGCCTGTCTGCGGCCGTGCCGCACCTACGCCGGCGTCCGCTCGCGCTTCGAGAAGATCGACTTGGTGATCGTGCGCGAGAACACCGAGGACCTCTACGCCGGCATCGAGTTCCAGAAGGACACGGGCGACGTGGCGCGGGTGATCGAGGTCATCAAGGACCTGCAGCCGTCGGCGAAGATCCGTGAGCACTCCGGGATCTCGATCAAGCCGATCTCGGTCGAGGGGACGCGGCGGATCGTCGAGTTCGCCTTCGACTACGCCGAGAAGAACGGCCGCCGCAAGGTCACGGCCGTCCACAAGGCGAACATCATGAAGTTCACCGACGGCCTCTTCCTCGAGGTCGCCCGTGAGGTCGCCACCAAGCACCCGAAGATCGAGTTCGAAGACCGCATCGTCGACAACATGTGCATGCAGCTCGTGCAGTACCCCGAGCGGTACGACGTGCTGGTGCTGCCGAACCTCTACGGGGACATCATCTCCGACCTGTGCACCGGGCTGATCGGCGGGCTCGGCGTCGCGCCGGGCGCCAACATCGGCACCAATGGCGCGATGTTCGAGGCGGTCCACGGCAGCGCGCCGAAGTACGCGGGGATGAACAAGGTCAACCCGACCGCGCTGATCCTGTCGGGTGCCTTGATGCTGAAGTACCTCGGTGACGCCATGGCGTGCGAGCGCGTCGAGCGGGCGACGGCCGCCGTGATCGCCGAAGGCAAGAGCGTGACCTACGACCTGCGCACTGCAGGTGACGCGCGTCCGTCGATCGGGACGAAGGAGATGGCGGACGCGATCATCGCCCGCCTTTGAGAGGAGAGTCGGTTCATGGCGAAGGTGACGGTCGTCGGCTCGGGCTTCGTCGGGATGACCACGGCCCAGCGGATCGTGGAGGACAACCTCGCGGACGTTTGCCTGATCGACATCATCGAGGGCAAGCCGCAGGGGATCGCGCTCGACCTGATGCAGTCGGGACCGGTGCGCGGCTACTCGAGCCGGATCGTCGGCACCAACGACCCGAAGGAGACCGCGGGCTCCGACCTGGTGATCGTGACGGCCGGCCTGCCACGCAAGCCCGGAATGGACCGCAGCGACCTGCTCGGCGTCAACGGCAAGATCATCAACGCGGTCGCCGACTACGTGAAGGCGGGCTCGCCGAATGCGATCGTGCTGGTGGTCACCAACCCGCTCGACACGATGGTCTACTTGATGCGGGCGCGGCTCGGCAGCGCGCCGGAGCGCGTGATCGGCATGGCGGGCGTGCTCGACTCGGCGCGCTTCCGGGCGTTCATCGCGATGGAGCTCGGTGTCAGCTTCGAGTGCGTCCACGCGATGGTGCTCGGCGGTCACGGCGACTCGATGGTGCCGCTGCCGAAGTACTGCACGGTGTCGGGGATCTCGATCGAGGAGCTGATGACGCCGGAGCAGATCCAGCGCCTCTCCGACCGCACTCGCAACGGCGGCGCGGAGATCGTGAACCTCTTGAAGAGCGGTTCGGCCTACTACGCGCCGGCCGCGAGCGTCGTCGAGATGGCGCACTCGATCTTGCGCGACCAGAAGCGGCTGTTGCCGTGCGCGGCCTGGCTCACCGGGCAATACGGGCTACGCGACATCTACCTCGGCGTCCCGTGCGTGCTCGGTGCCAAGGGGGTCGAGCGCATCATCGAGCTCAAGCTCACCGACGCCGAGCGCGCCTCGCTGCAGAAATCGGCCGACGCGATCCGCAAGGACCTCGCGACACTGAAGCAGCAGGGCCACCTGGCCTGATCGCGACTCCGGCTTCTCTCCTGCGCACGGTGCAACCGCCGCGGCGGCCGTTCCCGATGCGCCCGTGCAAAGGATCGTTGCCTTGAAGATCCACGAGTTCCAGGCCAAGGAACTGCTCGCCCGGTTCGGCGTGCCGGTCCTGCGGGGCCGTCTCGCGCTCGATGGCGAGGCCGCGGCGAAGGCGTTCGGAGAGCTCGGCTCGAAGGTCGCCGTGGTGAAGGCGCAGGTGCATGCCGGAGGCCGCGGCAAGGCGGGCGG
>CAYRQC010000577.1:0-3412 GCA_964426265.1 uncultured Phycisphaerales bacterium
CGACCTCCTTGCGCGAGAGCGGCCGCTCGCCCTTCGCCGCCGGCGGAGCGACCGGCTTCAGCATCCGCGCGAACGCGGCGACGCCCATCGTCCGCACGCCGAGGAACTGGACGCGATCGATGATGTCGTGGTCGTTGCTGACGATCGTGACGTCCCCGAGGTCACTCGAGTTGCGGACCTTGGCGAGCAGCAGCTCGTCGGCGCTCTGCCCGTTGCGCGCGAAGGCGACCTCGACGCGCCGCGGCGTGGAAGGCGCGAGCCCGTAGAGCGCCTCGCGCGAGTCGAACGCAACCCACGCACAGATCCCGCTCGCCGCGATTCGGGCAAGGAGCTCGGCGCGCCGCTCGGCGAAGTCGTTGCCCGCGCCGATCTTCGCGACCTGGATGACGTTGTAGCCGTCGATGAAGTAGCGGCGGCTCTTGCTCCGCGGCTTCACGACCCGCCCGCTCCCTTCTTCCCGAGCAGCAGTGCGGCGTCGAAATACTGGCCGCCGGTGTCTTGGTGGACGTGGACGGTGAGTGTGTTGGCGCCCGGCTTCAGCAGTGCGCGCACCCGCTCCGTGACGTCGAACGGCTCGTAGCGGTCATTCCAGCCCTCCCGCCGATCGATCATCTCGCCATTCAGGCAGAGCTCGACCGCGTTGTCGTAGTGCATCACCAGCATTGCCACATCGAACGGCGAGCCGTCCCATTGGATGAGGCGGAAGAGATAGAGGTCGCTCGTCGTCCACGGCGTGCCGATGTGGAGGTCGAAGCCCTCCTTGTGGCCGAAGCCGGGGTGCCCGCTCGCGACCTTGCGCTTTAATTCCCACGTGCGCCAGTTCTCATCGGCGAGCGGTGCATCGCTCACCACATACATCCATGACCGGTCTGGATCGTCGATCGCAGACGGGACGAGGATGTTCCAGACCGTCGGTGCAGCGCCGGTGCCGACGCCGGATGGTGACCTCGAGGCCTCTCCCGCCGGCGGTGGCATCGCCTCGATTGCCGCCGGACGCGCGACGATCGCGTGCAACGTCTTCAGGTCGAACTTCGGCCGTCGATCGAAGAAGAAGACGCCGTTGCGCTCCTGCTCGACATCGGTGAGCTGCGTGTAGCAGAAGCCGAAGAGCGACGCGTTGTCGAGCTGCGCGTCGATGAGGCCGCGAAAGCGCGCGAGCCACTCCGCCTCGGTCTTGGGGTCGTTGCCGTAGCCCCAACCCGGCTCGCCCGCCAGCCGCCAACCAATGCCGCCGAACTCGCTGACGAAGTAGGGTCGGTCACGCCGCGCGAAGCCGTAGCGCGCCGGGAGTGCCACGCCGCCCGCGGGCGGCCAGTAGCGCGCACGGAAGCTCACCGGGTTCTGGTCGTAGTCGTGGGTGTCGTCGACGTCGCGGCCCGCATCGCTGTGGACGTAGCCGCTGGTGTCGAGCACCGGCCGCGTCGAATCGGCGGCGCGCGTCACCGCGACGACCGCGTTCTGGAGCAGCCCCGACTCGGGCCCGGTCTCATTGAACGGGCACCAGCCGATGATCGACGGGTGGTTGCAATCGCGTTCGAGGATCTCGGCCCATTCGTGGAGCACGACACGGTCGACGGCCGGTTTGGTGTAGTCGGCGCCGTAGCTCGGCGCCTCGCCCCAAGTGAGGTAGCCGAGGCGGTCGGCCCAGTAGTGAAAGCGCGGCTCGAAGACCTTCTGGTGGAGCCGCGCGCCGTTGAAGCCGGCCGCCATGGAGAGCTCGACGTCGCCACGCAGCGCCGCGTCGCTCGGCGCCGTCCAGACGCCGTCGGGATAGAAGCCCTGGTCGAGCACGAGGCGTTGGAAGACGGGCTGTCCGTTGATCAGCACGGCCGGCCCCTCGATCGAGACGGTGCGCAGGCCGAAGTAGCTTCGCACCGCGTCGACGGCTTCCGGCCATGCGACCTCGAAGGGGATCGGCCGGCCGGGCGTGATCGGGCTCACTGGAACGAAGCTCTTCGCTGTGCGCAGCGAGAGCTCGAGATCGTAGAGGTGCGGATCGGCGGGCGACCAGACGTGCGGCGCAGTACCAGTGGTCGTCTCGGCGTCCCGCCGCGTGAGGTCGATCGAGAGCTCGCAACCGTGCGAGCGCGCCTCGACGCACTCCTCGGCGACCCACCCGCCGCCGTCCGTCACGCGCGCGCAGACGAGCAGCCCTTCGCACGGTCCGATCAGCCGCGGCACGACGGTCACCGTGGCGCTGCTCGCGCCGAGCGCGCCGATCTTGTTGTCGAGGCTCCGATCGCCGCGGATCGTCGTACGGATCGTCAGCTCGTCGATGCGCGTCGAGCCGACCTGCTCGAGCCACACCGTTTGCCAGATGCCGGTCGTGCGCGTGTAGAAGATCCCCTCGCTCTTCTCGCTGCGCGCCTGCTTGCCGAGCTGCTGGAGGCCGCTTTTCGGGTCGTCGAACGCGAAAATGCGCAGCTCATTGGTGTCGGCTCGCAGCGCGTCGGTGAGGTCGCAAGTGATCGGCGTGTTGCCGCCTTCGTGGAAGCCGACCTGCTTGCCGTTGAGCCAGACGATCGTCCGCCAGTCGCAGGCGCCGATGTGCAGCAGCACGCGGTGGCCAGCAGAATCGACGCTGTCGGTGGAGTGAGCGCCATCGGCGGAGTGGGTCGCACCGTCGACGAGCCGCGCCACCTGCCACGCGGCCAGCGGCTCGAAGCTTCGCCGATAGAGGACATTCTTGACGAAGCCCGTCCGCGCGAGCCCGGAGAGGCGGCTCTCGCGACAGAACGGGACGACGATGCGATCGGGGAACTCCTCGCGCGTCCGTGCTTCCTCGACCGTCGTCGCGTCGCCTTCCCAAAAGTCCCACTCGCCGTTCAGGCAGAGCCACTCCTTGCGCTCGAGATCGGGGCGCGGGTGCTCGGGTCGGGGAACGGACTGGCCGGAGGCCGGAACCGCGAGCACCGCACCGAGGAGCGCTGCAACGGCGATCAGGTGGCCGCAGGCCATGATTCCAGCTCCTGTCCTGGGACGAGGCGGCGAGTCTAGAACGACCATGATGACAGCTTGCACGGCCGCGCACGATCACCGCAACCCGGCAGACGACCGCGTCGATGTCGTCCTCCTCACGGACGACCGTCATGAGGCTCCACCGACCGACTCCGCGTTCGCGCGCCAGATGTTGTACGAGGAGCAGCTCGTCAGTGACGCGCTGCGTGCCGCTGGCCTGTCGACACGCCGCGTCTCGTGGTCGAACCCGACCTTCGACTGGAGCACCGCGGGCGCCGCGTTGTTCCGGAGCACCTGGGACTACTTCCATCGCGTCGAGGAGTTCCTGGCCTGGATCGAGCGCGCGCGCCACGCAACGCGGCTGATCAACCGCTACGAGCTCGTGCGCTGGAACCTCGACAAGCACTACTTGAAGGATCTCGAGCGAGCCGGCGTGCCGATCGTCCCGACGCGG
>CAYRQC010000578.1:0-3721 GCA_964426265.1 uncultured Phycisphaerales bacterium
TTGGTGAAGAACTCGGAGACCGATATCTCGCGCTGCTTGGCCGCGAGCTTGTGGGCCATCGTGTCGGTGGGCTCGGCGCCTTTCGCGGGCGGAGCTGTCGCATCGGTGGCTGCCGTCGCGGTCATGGCAGCCGCTGCCGGACCCGGCGCGTCGCCCGCGAAAAGCTCACGTTGCTCGGCGGCTGGTGCCGTCATCGAGTCTCCCCTCCCTGCCATTCCTGCGGGCCGCAGCTCACTTCGGAGCGGTGAGGCTGCCGACGGTTCCGCGCACGGTCGCCCCCGCCAGAAGGCTCTACTCGGTCGCGTTACTGAGGGCGCGGATGATAGCGGAGAAGCGAAGTCCTGGCGGCGGCCACGAGTCGGCCGCGCATCGGCTACAGCGCCTGGATCCTCACCTGCAGGAACGGCACGTCGTGCCGGTTGCAGAGCCCGTGCGTCACCCCGATGTCGCGGAACCGTTCGAGCCCCTTGATCTCGCGCTCACCGAGCTGGTAGCGGAGGTTGCGTGTCAGGTACTGCTGGAGGCCGGCGATCGGCAGGTCGAGCTCCTCGGCGGCGAGCGCGGCGATCTTCGACCGTTCGAGCAGCCCGCGGTCCCGCGCGCGCATCAGGTAGGGCAACGCGAGATCGAGCACCTTCGGCTGGCGGCACGCCCAGACGGCGTAGACGAACGGCATGCCGGTGCGGTCGGTCCAGAACCAGCCGAGATCAAGCGGCTCGAGCGCGCCGGGCTTCGCCTTCAACGCCGGGTCGCCGATCAGCAGCACGGCGTCGGCGTCGACCTTCGCCGGCTCGAGCGTCGGCTCGATCTCGATCGACACTACGCCCGGCTTCTGCAGGAACTCGGCGAAGACCATCTTCACCAGCGCGGCGCCCGTGCGGCTGCCGGAGTCGAGCGCGACGCGCTCCACCTGCTCGAGCGGCTTCTTCAAGAAGAGCTTGACGCTCTTCACCGGCCCTTCGGAGCAGATGCCGATCTCGGGCAGGACCTTGAGCTCCGGCGAGCGGAAGACCTCGATTGACGAGACGAGGGCGACATCGAGATCGCCCTTGCGGAGTGCGTGGGCGAGCGCGGCGGGCCGGTCGCGAAAGAGCTCGACCCCGCGCTCCTTGTCGAGGCCCCAGACGAGCGGCCGCGCGTTGACGAAGTCGACGACCCCGATGCGGATCTTCTGCATGCCGTGGCTCACAGCGCTGTACAGCGAGAGTAGGTGGTGTCACGTTGCCAGGGCTCGCGGCCCGCCTCGCGGATCAGGCGGATCAGCTCGCCCTTGGTGACGCCGAACGGCGAGGTGGCGCCGGCGTCGTGGGTGATCTTCTCCTCGACCACGGTGCCGTCGACGTCGTCCGCGCCGTAGCGCAGCGCCACCTGCGAGACACCGAGCCCCTGCATGATCCAGTAGGTCTTGATGTGCTCGATGTTGTCGAGCAGCAGCCGCGAGACGGCGATCGTCCGCAGGTCGAGGAGGCCGGTCGGGCCCGGCAGGTGGGAGAGCTCGGTGTGGGCCGGATGGAAGGCGAGCGGGATGAAGGTCATGAAGCCGTGCGTGTCGTCTTGCAGCGCGCGGATCTGCACCATGTGGGAGACCAGCTCCTCGTCGGTCTCGACGTGGCCGTAGAGCATGGTCGCGTTCATGCGCACGCCGTGCTCCTGGACCCGGCGCGCCGTCTCGAGCCACTGCTCGGGCGAGAGCTTGTCGGGAAAGATCGCCTGGTGGACGCGGTCGGAGAGCACCTCGACGCCGCCACCCGGGCAGGAGCCGAGCCCCGCCGCAAGCAGATCGTCCACCACCTCCTCGATCGACTTCTTCGAGATCCGCGCGAACCACTCGATCTCGATCATCGTCCACGCCTTCAAGTGGAGATCGGGGCGCTCCTCCTTGATGACGCGCAGCAGGTCGATGAACCAGGAGTAGGGGAGCTTCGGGTCGATGCCGCCGACGATGTGGACCTCAGTGAGCTCGCGCTCGAACTCGTCGCGCACGATGCGCCGCACATCGTCGAGTGACATGCGGTAGCCGGTCGGGTCGTTGGCGCGGCGGAAGAAAGCGCAGAACTTGCAGTCGTAGACGCAGAAGTTGGTCGGGTTCAGGTGGCGGTTGACGACGAAGTAGGCGCGATTGCCGTGGCGTCGCTCGCGGACACGGTTGGCCAGCCGCCCGACCCGATGGATCGCCGGCGTCCGCATCAAGAAGAGGCCGTCGTCGAAGCCGAGCCGCTCGCCGCTGTCGACCATCGCCTCGATCCGCCGAAGCCGCGCCTCGTCGTTTCCCGTCAGCAGTGGATCGTGCAGCCGACGGCGCTCGCGCGGCACGTGGGTCGTCGTCACCTCGTCGTCGAGCAGTGGGGTGGCAGCGGGCGTCATCACGCCATCACCTCGTAGTACATGTTGCGTCGCTTCGGCTCGAAGCCCGCGGCGCGGATGCAATGCTCGATCTGCTGCATCGTGATGAGGCACTGCGTGCCGGCGGCCGAGACGACGTTCTCCTCGAGCATCGTCCCGCCGAAGTCGTCGCAGCCGAAGAAGAGGGCGAGCTGGCCGAGCTTGTCGCCCTGCGTCACGAACGACGTCTGCTGGTGGTCGAAGTTGTCGAGCAGCAGCCGGCTCACCGCGTTCATCTTCAGGAACTCGTTGGCGCCCGAGCGCGGCAGATCGAGCTCGCTGCCGCCCGGCTGAAAGGGCCAGCAGATGAACGCCGTGAAGCAGCCGGTGGTGCCGCCGGTCGCAGACGCCAAGGCGAGCGACTCATCCTGCAGCTCACGCAGTCGCAGCAAGTGGTCGACCCGCTCGGCGAACGTCTCAACGTGGCCGTACATCATGGTGGCGGTGGTCTTCATTCCCTGCGCGTGCGCCTCGCGCATCACTCCGAGCCACTCGTCGGTCATCGCCTTGCCCGAGGCGATCTCACGCCGCACGCGGTCGACCAGGATCTCGCCGCCGCCACCCGGGATGCTGTTCAACCCGGCCCGCTTCAACCGCGCGACCACCTCGCGGATCGAGAGCTGCGACAGCTTCGAGACGTGGACGATCTCGGACGGCGAAAGGCCGTGCAGATGGAGCTTCGGGTAGCGCGCGCAGCGTCCGGAAGAGCGCTTCGTAGTAGTCGATGCCGAGCTTTGGATGGTGGCCGCCTTGCAGCAGCACCTGCACACCGCCGCGAGCGATCAGCGCCGCGTCGACGCCCGGTACGGCCAGCAGCTCGTCGACCTTCGTGAACAGTTGCTCGTTCGTGAGCACGTAGCCCTCGGGGTCGCCGGGAAGGCGATCGAAGGCGCAGAACGAGCAGCGGGCGACGCAGACGTTGGTCGGGTTGATGTTGCGATCGACGATGTAGGTGACGACGCGGTCGGGGTGCTTGCGATTGCGGACCAGCGTCGCCAGCTCGCCCAGCAGCGACAGATCATCGGTGCGCAGCAGCGCGAGGCCGTCGTCCCTGGTCAGGCGGACGCCATCGACGACCTTGCCGGCGACCTGGTCGAGGTCGGCGTCAAGGTCGGTGTCGCGGTCAACGGACGCGCCGGTCGCGGCTGCGGTGGCCATCATCTCGTCACTGCATCGTCGGCTGGAAGTCGTGGTGGGCAAGGCGGATAGGATAAATCGGAGTGAGCGTCCGACCAAGCCGCCGCTTGCTGCTGGCGTTGCCACGGTCGCACGAGGGGGGAGTCCGATGGCCGAAGACCTGATGTCGAAGCTCGTCTCGCTGTGCAAGCGGCGCGGCTTC
>CAYRQC010000579.1:0-4169 GCA_964426265.1 uncultured Phycisphaerales bacterium
AGGATCGAGACGTCGAAGGTGCCGCCGCCGAGGTCGTAGACCACGACGCAGCCCTCTTTCGTGCGATCGAGGCCGTAGGCGAGCGCCGCCGCGGTCGGCTCGTTCACGATGCGGACGACATCGAGGCCGGCGAGCTTCCCGGCGATCCGGGTCGCCTGCCGCTGCGCGTCGTCGAAGTAGGCGGGGACGGTGATGACCGCCTTCTCGATCGTCACACCGAGCCGCGCCTGCGCCCGCGCCTTGAGCTCGCGCAGGATGAGCGCGGAGAGCTCCTCCGGCCCCATCACGCGCTCTCCGACCCGCACCTTCGCGAGCCCGCGCTCGTCAGCAACCACCTCGTACGGAAGCGAGCGCCGCTCCGCCTCGCCAAGGTCGGCGACGCTGCGGCCCATCAACCGCTTGATCGACCAGACGGTCGACTGCGGATGGGCGACGGCGAGCGCCTTGGCCGGCCGGCCGACCACGAAGCGCCCATCGACGAAGCTCACGATCGACGGGACGATCGGATCGCCCGAATCGTCGCGCACCACCTCCGGACCGCGCGGCCCGAAGCGCGCCACCAGGCTGTTCGTCGTACCCAGGTCGATCCCGACGATCAGGTCGCTGCTGGCTCCTGCCTGTTCTCCGCTGCTCACCGGTCCTCCTGGTCGCGCGCCGCCTCGCGCAGATCGCGCAACAAGCTGCGGTAGTAGGCCATCACGTTGAGCCGCTGCCGCAACGTCTCGAGGCGGCGCGCTCGATCGTCCGCAGTGTCGAGGCCGACGAAGAGCTCGCCGATCTCGGCGGCCATTGCGCGGAGCCGCTGCTCGAAGCGCTCCCGCGTCGTCGCGACCGCCGCCTTGCCTTCCGCCAGCGCCGCGTCGAGCGCGTCGCGTTCGTCGAGCATCGACTCGAGGAATCCCGGCGGCACCGACTTCTCGTCGGAAGCGGACTTCCCACCGGCGAGCTTCAGCAAGTACTCCGCGCGCCGATAGGGATCGCGCAGAATCGAATAGGCCTCGTTGAGCTGCGCGGAGCCGAGCACCGCGCGCGTCCTCGCCACGGGATCACTGCCGGCGAGATCAGGGTGAAGGTCGCGACCGAACGCCACCACACGCCGTTCGAGGAGCGCCTCGTCAAGCGCGAACTCCCGTGGTAGCGCCAAGGTCGCGAAGTGGTCGCGGCGCGGGTCCGGTGGCTGGAACACGCCACAGCCGCGGCAGCGCTGCGGATTCTCGAGCGGCTGCGCGCAGCTCGCACAAGTGAGTGGTGAGGGACTCATCGGAAGCACGGCGGCGGTCGCGATCACGCCGAGAATGAGGCACCGCAGCCGCACGACCCGGACGAGCCAGGATTCTTGAAGACGAACCCGCGGTGGGAGAGGTCGTCATTGAAGTCGACCTCCGTTCCTTCGAGATAGAGGTAGCTCTTGGGATCGACGAAGAGGCGCAGGCCGCCACTCTCGAAGATCTCGTCGCCGCGCGCCGGACGGGGCTCGAGGTTCATCACGTACGAGAACCCCGAGCAGCCGCCGCCCTTCACGCCGAGCCGCAGCCCGGAGTCGCCGCCGAGGCTCTTCTGCTCGAGCACGCGCTGTACCTCGCGCGCCGCCTTGTCTGTCACGCTGATCGACATGGAATGCTCGTCAAGCTCCGTCAGCTCGCCGGGGCAACCGCGGGAGAGCCAGCTGGCGACACGGCCGCCGCTCCCTGCTTCTTCTTCTGGTAGTCGGCGAGCGCCGCGCGGATCGCATCCTCCGCGAGCACCGAGCAGTGCACTTTCACCGGCGGCAGCGCCAGCTCCTGCACGATGTCGGTGTTGCGGATCTTCAGTGCCTCCTCGACCGTCCGCCCCTTCACCCACTCGGTGGCGAGGCTCGAGGAGGCGATCGCGGAGCCGCAGCCGAAGGTCTTGAACTTGGCGTCCTCGATGACGCCGCGGTCGTTCACCTTGATCTGCAGGCGCATCACGTCGCCGCACTCCGGAGCACCGACGACACCCGTCCCGACATCGGCCGCACTCTTGTCGAGCGAGCCGATGTTGCGCGGATTGTTGTAGTGGTCGAGAACCTTGTCGCTGTACGCCATCGTTCTAGTCCTCTTCAGTGCCCTTCCTTGGGCGACCACTGGACCGAGCTCAAGTTGATCCCTTCCTTGGCCATCTCGTAGAGCGGCGACATGTCACGCAACCGCTTGACCGCGGCCACCACCCGTTCCGCGGCGAAGTCGATCTCCGCCTCGGTCGTGAAGCGGCCGAGCCCGAACCGGATCGAGGTGTGCGCGAGATCGTCGCCGACGCCGATCGCCCGCAGGACGTACGACGGCTCGAGGCTCGCCGACGTGCAGGCGGAGCCCGACGACACGGCCAGCTCGCTCATCCCCATCATCAGCCCTTCGCCTTCGACGAAGGCGAACGAGACATTGAGGTTGCCGGGCAGCCGCTCGGTCGGGTGACCGTTCAGGTAGATCTCGTCGAGGCCGGCCTGCAGCTTCGACCAGAGGCGCTCGCGCAACGCGGTCAGCCGCACCCTCTCGCTCTCGAGCTCGAGCCCGCACAGCTCGCACGCCTTGCCAAGGCCGACGATCCCGGGAACGTTGAGCGTGCCGGAACGCATGCCCCGCTCATGACCGCCGCCGTCCATCAGCGGCGAGAGGCGCACTCGCGGGTTGCGGCGCCGCACGTAGAGCGCACCGACGCCCTTCGGTCCGTAGATCTTGTGACCGGAGAGCGACAGCAGGTCGATCCCGAGCCGCTCGACGTCGATCGGAATCTTCCCGACGCCCTGCGTGGCATCGGTGTGGAAGAGCACGCCGCGCTCCTTGCAGAGCCGACCGATCGCCTCCACCGGATGCAGCGTCCCGATCTCGTTGTTGGCCGCCATCAGCGACACCAGGATCGTGTCGGGGCGGATCGCCTTCGCCAGATCGGCGACCGCCACGCGCCCCGTCTTGTCGACCGGCAGGTAGGTGACCTGGCAACCCTCCTGCTCGAGCCGCTTGCACGGATCGAGCACCGCCTTGTGCTCGGTCGGCGCCGTGATGAGGTGGCGCCCCTTCTCGCGATACATGTCGGCCACACCCTTGATCGCGAGGTTGTTCGACTCGGTCGCGCCGCTCGTGAAGACGATCTCCTTGGCGTCGCAGCCGATCAGCTTCGCGATCTCCCCACGCGCCTGCTCCACCGCCTTCTCGGCGTCCCACCCGAACGAATGGTTGCGGCTGGCGGCGTTGCCGAACTTGTCGCGGAAGTAGGGCAGCATCGCGTCGAGGACGCGCTCGTCGAGCGGCGTCGTCGCCTGGTAGTCGAGATAGATCGGGGTCGTCATGGCGTAGCTCTCAATGGTGTCATGAATGCTTCTGCCACCAACTGATCGAACGTCAGCTCCGCCAGGACCTCGTGGATGCGTGCATGCACGCGCCGCAGGGGCGCCTTGATCGCGCACGACGATTCGATCTGGCAAATCGAGCTGGCACGGGGAGCAGCACCCGGCACGGTTCCGGCGCCGAGTGGTGCTGGCACACACTCGACGAGCCGCACGTCACCCTCGAGCGCAGTCACCAGCGCACCCACCGACAGATCGTGCGGCGCGACCGCCAGCTCGTAGCCGCCATGCACACCCCGCACCGATCGGACGAGTCCGACCCGATGGAGGTCCTTCAGGATGTTGGCGAGGATCGAGGAGGGAATTCGGGTCGAGTCGGCGAGCGCCCTCGAGCTCAACGGCGCCGCCCGCCCACGGGCCGCGAGGTGCGACACCGCAAGGATGGCGTAATCGAGCCGTCGAGAGAGCTTGAACATGGCGGTCGGAACAACCTCCGGATGATTTCACTAACCACTTGGAAACACTGTACTTACGCACTCGTCGATGGCTCGATCACAGAGCGCCGGTCTACGCTCCTTCAGCCGGCCAAGTCAGCGACGCGTCGGAATCTGCATCGATTCAGTGCTGTATTCTTAGTCGACCATCGGCAGGCGGGCAACTTGAAAATCGTACAAAGTCGGTACGAGTTTCCCGCGGTGCTGCTTCGGGTGGGATCAGCCAGCCACCAAAGCAGCGTCGGTCCAAGCGACCAGACGCCGCTCCAGCTCGGCGGCGCGCTCGACCTGCTTCTCGATGTCGAGGCGCAACGCTGCTGCGCGCGGCGTCGCATCACCGACGAGATTGACGAGCACGTTCCAGGCGGCGCAAC
>CAYRQC010000580.1:0-6245 GCA_964426265.1 uncultured Phycisphaerales bacterium
CGGTTTTCCGCACTCTTTCGGGTGATGTGCGTAAAACATCGGCGTAGGATCCCCGGATCGGTACGTCGTGCGGATCGGTACGTCGGAACGGTACGTCCAGGTCTTGGTCAGGCTCTCCGTGGATTCGCTGCCGTGTCGACCAACGCCGATTCTCTGCTGCCGCAGCCATCGAGCCCGTTGCCTTCACCGGTCGGCGTCGCGTTCATCAACACCGATCTGCGCGTGGGTGGACAGGAGCGGGTGCTGGTCGAGGTGCTGGCGGGGCTCGATCGGCGACGGGTGCGGCCGGTGGTTGTCTGCTTGAAGGAGGAGGGCGAGCTGGCGGCAGAGGTGCGGGCGCTCGGTGTGTCGCTCTACTCGCGGCTGCTCGCACATCGGCTCGATCTGCGGGTGCTGCCGCGACTGGTCGCGCTGCTGCGGCGCGAGCGGATCGAGGTCGTCTGCACGATCGGCTGCGGCGACAAGATGTTTTGGGGGCGGCTCGCGGGGTTGCTCGCGGGCGCGCGCGGGCTGGTGTGTGAGATCCACAAGACGCGCGACGCCGACGGGCGGCCGGTGATCGAGCGGATGAACCGGCTGCTCACACCGTGGACCGATGTCTTCATCGCGGTGGCGCGCGGCGCCGCCGACTACCTGGTCGAGCACGAAGGAATCCCACGCGAGAAGCTCGTCGTCATCGAGAACGGCGTCGATGTCGAGCGCTTCTGCGGCGCCGGGCGCGCGGCGATGCGCACCGAGCTGGGGCTCGCGGCGGACGAGGTCGCGATCGTCCACGTCGCGGTCTTCCGGCCGGAGAAGGGGCACGCGGTGCTGCTGCGCGCGGCGCGGAAGGTCGTTGATGGTTGGCCGCGCGCCCGCTTCTTGCTGGTCGGCGATGGTCCGCTGCGCGCGGCGATCGAGCAGCAGATCCGCGAGCTGCGCCTGCAAGAGCACGTCCACCTGCTCGGTCAGCGCAGCGATGTGGAGCGCGTGCTCGCCGCGGGCGATCTCGCCGTCCTCTCCTCGCACGATCGCGTCGAGACCTTCCCGATGTCGATCCTCGAGGCGATGGCGAGCGGCTTGCCGGTCGTCTGCACGCGGGTCGGCAGCCTCGACGAGATGGTCGAGGAGGGGACGCACGGCTTCCTCGTCCCCGACGGCGACGTCGCTGCGCTCGCGGACGCGCTGCTGCGCCTCTGCGCAAACCGGGATCTGCGACGCACACTGGGTGAGGCAGCCCAGGCGCGCGTGCGCCGCGACTTCCCGCGCGCGCGTATGGTCAGCCGGCGCGAGGAGTTGCTGATGAGCCTCGCGCGCCGTACACCGCTCGTCCCGCCGCGTCCCGGCGCACCGTGACCCTGATCCCGAGTCCCTGATCCCATGCTGCGCGAGCACCGTCTCTTCATCCGCCGGGTCCTCATCTACCTGCACGTCGGGATCTCGTTCGTCGCCTACACCTTGTCGATGGTGCTGCGGCAGCGGATCGAGATCCCCGGCCACAAGTTCGTCTTCAACGAGTGGACCCACCTGATCCTCGCGACGTCGGGCATCACGCTGCTCGCCGTCCTGCACGCGCTGCTCGGCGTCTACCGCAGCAACCGGCTGTTCGGCTTCTTCAACGAGGCGCTGCGGATCGCGCTCGCCCATGCGATCGTCTTCGTCACGCTGCTCGCGCTCGCGGCGGGGCTCCGGCTCGACCTGTCGAACCGGCTCCAGCTCGGGCTCTTCATCGCGCTCGACGCGACTCTGGTCCTCGCGCTCCAGCTGCTGATCCGCGGGCTCGCGGCGGCGGCGCGCAAACGCGGCTACAACTTCCGCAACCTGGTGGTCGTCGTGAGCGGGCCCGACGCGGTCGAGCCGATCGTCCGGCGCGTGCGCGACCACGCTTGGTGGGGACTGCGGATCGCGGCGGTCGTCACGCCGCCGCTCGAAGGCGAGGCGCGCGAGCAATTGAAGAGCGTCCTGCCGCCGGGCGCCAAGGCGCTCACGCTCGAGGAGTGCGAGCCCTTCTTCGATCACGAGCCGGTCGATGAGCTCTGGATGGAGGGGCTGCCGGTCGGCGGGGCACCGCACGCCAACATCGGCCACGCCGCCGCGATGCGCGGCATCTCGGTGCGCTGCCTTCTGCCGCCCGACCTCTTCTTCGGCGCGCGCTGGAGCGTCGAGTCGTTCGGCGGCGTGACCGCGCTCACCGCGGCGCGCGTGCCGATCGACGACTTCGCGCTGGCACTGAAACGGCCGTTCGACTTCCTCTTCGCGCTGCTCGTGCTGCTGCTCGTCGCGCCGATCCTGCTGGTCGCCGCGCTGCTGATCGCGGGCACGGGTGGCCTGCCGATCCTCTTCCGCCAGGAGCGCGTCGGCCTGAACGGGCGCAGCTTCACGCTCTGGAAGTTCCGGACGATGCACCGCGACGCCGAGCAGCGGCTCGCCAGCTTGCAGGCACAGAACGAGATGCAAGGCCCCGTCTTCAAGATGAAGGACGACCCGCGCATCACGCCCGTCGGTCGCTGGTTGCGGCGTTTCTCGATCGACGAGCTGCCGCAGCTCTTCAACGTGCTGCGCGGCGAGATGAGCCTGGTCGGCCCGCGCCCGCCGCTCGCCACCGAGGTGAACCTCTACGAGCCGCGCCACCGCCGCCGCCTGTCGGTGCGACCCGGCATCACCGGGCTCTGGCAGGTGAAGGGACGCAACGAGATCTCGCGCTTCGAGGATTGGGTGCAGCTCGACCTCGACTACATCGATCGCTGGTCGCTCTGGCTCGATCTGGCGATCCTGCTGCGCACGATCCCCGCCGTGCTCTTCACGCGAGGGGCGCGATGAGCGGCCAGGCGCGATGAGCGCCGGTGCCCGCCCGCGGCGAGCGACGCTGCTCGTGCAGAACCTGCCGGTGCCGCTCGATCGGCGCGTCTGGTCGGAGGCGTGCGCGCTGCGCGATGACGGCTGGCGCGTGAGCATCGTGGCTCACCGCGGCGAGCGGCAGCCGTGGCACGAGGTGCTGGAGGGGATCGAGTGTTGTCGCTATCCGGCGCCGCCGGTCGCTCGGGGCGCGCTCGGCTATGCACTCGAGTTCGGGTGGTGTTGGGTGCTCACGCTCGCGTGGTGCGTGCGCTTGCTGGTGACGCGTGGCATCGACGTGCTGCACGCGTGCAATCCGCCGGATACGTTCTTTGCCATTGCGTGGCTGCTGCGGCCCTTCCGCGTGCGCTTCCTCTACGACCAGCACGACCTCTGCCCGGAGCTGCTGCGCGCGAAGCTCGGGGATGCGGCGGAGGCGTCGGTGAAGGGGCGCTCGCTCCTGCGCGCGATCCTCTGGCTCGAGCAGCGGACCTATCGAGCGGCGCGGGTCGTCGTGGCGCCCAATGAGAGCTACGCCGAGATCGCGCGCGGGCGCGGAGGGAAAGCGGCCGACGCGGTCTTCGTCGTGCGCTCGGCGCCGCCGGTCGATCGGTTTCGGCCACCAACGGCGGATGCGGCGCGGGAGGCGCGTTGGAAGCGTGGGCGGCGCCACCTCGTCGGCTACATCGGAGTGATGGGAGAGCAGGATGGTGTCGAGCTCCTGCTGCGGGCGGCGGCGCAGGTGGTGCACACGCGCGCTCGCTACGACATCGGTTTCCTGTTGATTGGCGATGGCGATGAGTTTGCGCGGTTGCAGGCGCTCGTGCGCGAGCTCGAGATCGGCGGCCACGTCGAGTTCACCGGCCGCGTGCACGACCTCGCGACGATCGCCGCCGCGCTCGGAAGCTGTGATGTTGGCGCGTGCCCCGATCCGCCCAACCCGTTCAACGACCGCTCCTCGATGAACAAGATCGTCGAGTACATGGCACTCGGAAAACCGGTCGTCGGGTTTGCGCTGCGGGAGAGCGAGCGGACGCTCGCGGGCGGCGGCGCGCTGGTCCCGGAGACCGATCCGGCGGCGCTCGGGAATGCCATCGTCGAGCTGATCGACGCGCCGCGGCGACGGGAAGAGATGGGGCGCCGCAACCGCGAACGGTTCGAGGCAGAGCTCTGTTGGGAGCGGCAGACGGCGGCGCTGCTGCGGGCGTATCGCGCGGCGTTTGGCTCGGCGTGCGGAAGCGAGGATGCGATACGCTCGCAACCGTGAGTCAAAGCGAACGAAGCGAACGTCGGATCACCCTCGCGAGCTGGCTCCTCGTCGGTCTCTGAGCTGCGGCGCGAATCGTGCAGTTTGCCTTGAATCGGTCGCTGCGCCCGGATGAGGGGATGCTCGCCCTCAACGTGCTCGATCGCTCCTTTCTCGGACTGCTCGAGCCACTCGACGCGATGCAAGCGGCGCCGGTCGGCTTCCTCTGGAGCGAGCGGCTGGCGGTGCTGCTGCTCGGGGAGAGCGAACGGGCGTTGCGGCTCTTTCCGCTGCTCTGCGGGCTCGCGGGGCTGGTGTTGTTCCGGCGACTCGCGCTACGGCTGCTGGCGCCGGGGGCCGCGCTGCTGGCGATCGCCGTCTTTGCGCTCAACAGCCACGCGATCTTCTTCGCGAACGACGTGAAGCAGTACTCGTCGGATGCGCTCGCGACGATCGCGATCGTGCTGGCGGCGACGCGGGGCGGGGCGCTGCGGCTGCTCTTCACGGGCGGGATCGCGCTGCTCTTCTCGCACCCGGCGTGCTTCGTGCTGGCGGGAGTCGGCGGCGCGCGGCTGCTCGACGCGGCGATGCGACGCGATCGACGCGAGCTGCTGCGCTCCGCGGTGATCGCACTGGTGTGGGTCGGCCTCTTCCTCATTGCCTACCGCGTCTCGCTACAAGCCTCCGATGAGGGGGCGTTGCGCGAGTTCTGGGACGAGGCGTTCCTGCCGCTGCCGCCGCGGTCGGCGAAGGAGTGGCTCTGGTATGTGAAGTATCCGATGAAGCTCTTCCGCGATCCGTGTGCGATGCAGCCACCGGTGTTGATCGCGGTGCTCTGCGGGCTCGGCTGTGGGTCGCTGTGGCGGCGGGCGCGAACCGTCGCCGTGACGACGATCGCCGTGCTGTTGTTGCCGTTGTTCGCGTCGTCGCTCCACCTCTATCCCTACAAGGGGCGTTTCCTGCTGTTCCTGACGCCGCTGGTCACGCTCGCGACGGCGGAAGCAGCCACGCTGCTGTGGAAGCTCGCCGACCGTGTGCATCGCGATGGGTGGCGCAAAGCTGCGCGAGTGACCGCGACGCTGCTGATCGTCGCTCATCCTGCGTTCACTTCGCTCCCTTCTTTCGCGGTGGCGCAGATCCGCAACTACGACCTCTCCGGGGCGATGGCCGCGATCGCGAGCGACGCGCATCCGGGAGACGTGCTCTGCTCCGCCGTCGGCGACGCCGGAACGGAGGGCTATTACGAACGGCAGTTCGATCTTCCGCGCCGGGGCGTCACGGTCCGCACTCTGCCCGACTGCGAGGCGCTCCTCTCACTCGCAACCTCGGGCCACGCGTCGAACGCGTCGAGTTCATCGAGTGCACCCGACTCTTGGAAAGGCCGCCGCGTCTGGTTTCTCTTCCGTGTGGAGCCCGATCGCGACGTGTTGGTCTTCTGGTCGCGCCAGCCCGAAGGCCACGCCGCCGCGACCGCCGCGATCCGCGACTACATGACCCGCATCGAATCGATCGGCACGCTCCTCGACCACCAGACCTGGTTTGGCCTCGAGCTCTTCCTGGTCCAGCTCTGACCGGCAAACCGATTCGTCCGATGTACCGATCCGGTGTACCGATCCGGGGATCCTACGCCGATGTTTTCCGCACCTTCTCGCGACGTGTGCGGATTCCATCGGCGTAGGATCCCCGGATCGGTACTACGGATGATCCGCACCAACTTGGTGTAGGGGGCTGCAGCAACGCGCGACGATGGATCGGTTGGCGGACACACGGTCGGGCGAGGCGCGGCGGCTGGGGCTGCTCTGCGGACTGGCGGTCGGGCTGGTCGAGGCGGCGCTGGTGCTGGCGGGGCCGACCGACACGTTCGAGCGCTGGTTCGAGTGGGTGCTCATGCCGTTCGCCGGCGCGGCGATCTACGCGCTCGGCGGATTCGTGGTCGGAAGCGTGATCGCACGGTGGGTGGACGGACGACGGCTGCCGTGGTGGCTGCTGCTCGTCGCGGGCAGTGGCTGGATCGTGAAGTGCCGGCTCATGACGGTCCAGCCGGCGCGCGTGGCGATCGCGATCGGCGGCAGCGCGGCGGCGATCGCGCTCTTTGCGTGGCTCTCCAACCGGCGCACGGCCACGGCGGCGGCGGTCACCGCGCGTGGCTGGCTTGTGTGGTCGACCTCGCTCATCGCCGGCGGCG
>CAYRQC010000581.1:0-4486 GCA_964426265.1 uncultured Phycisphaerales bacterium
CGCCGACTCGGTCCACCGCCTCGCGCTCGAGTGGCTCGCGAAGAATGCCGACCGGCCCTTCTTCCTCTATGCACACACGATCGATCCGCACGATCCCTACCTGCCGCCACCCGAGACCGTCGGCCGCTGGTCGAGTAGCTACAGCGGCGAGCTCGTGCCGGCCGACACCAGCTCGCATTCACTCGAAGGCCGCTCGCCGCTCGCGCCCGCCGATCTGCAGTACGTCAAGGATCTCTACGACGAGGAGATCGCCTTCAACGACCAGGAGTTCGGCCGCTTCTGTGACGAGCTGCGCCGCCTCGGCGTGTGGGACAACACACTGGTCGTCTTCCTCTCCGACCACGGCGAGGAGTTCTACGAGCACCAGGGTTGGGGCCACGGTGGCCGCCTCTATGAAGAGCTGCTGCACGTGCCGCTGATCGTGAAGCTCGATCGCCGTGAAGGAGAGCCGTCGGTCGCGGGCGCGCGGATCGCCGAGCCGGTTCGCTCGCTCGATCTGTTGCCGACCTTGCTCGCCCGCCTCGGGGTTGCCGCGCCGCCGAGCGCGTTCATGGGCGTCGACCTCGCGCCGTGCCTCGCTGGCGGGCCGGCACCCGAGCTCGACGTGATCGCCGAGGAGCGCGGCGAGCTCTCGACGCTCATCACCGGTCGCTACAAGCTCATCCACTCCGGACTGCCGGGCGACGACCAGGAGTGGTCGAAGCTCTTCGATCTCGAGAGTGACCAGTTCGAGCAGCGCGACCTCGCCGCCGAGCAGCCGCAGATCGCGTCTCGTCTCTGGCAGCGAATGCAGGCGCTCCTCCACGATTATGAAGACGCCGGCTTCCGCCGCGTCACGGCCACGCCGCAGCGCCTCGACGCCGACACCAAGGCCGCGTTGCAAGCGCTGGGCTACATCGACGGTGATGACGCGCAACCCCCGCGCAAAGACCCTCCCGCCCCACGCCGCAAACGGGGCGGCGGCTGACGACGCCAGTGCGACCCACCGATCCGGCGTACCGATCCGGGGCCCCTACGGCGGAGAAAACCGCACACTCCGCAGTCGATGGTGCGGAAAACATCGGCGTAGGATCCCCGGATCGGTACGCCGGACGCGGTACGCCGGAACTAGCGGAGCGGCGGCTGGCTGGCGGTCTTGCGGCGGTGGTTGAGGGCGGCGAGCGCGGCGGGCTCGATGGCGAGGAAACGGACGAGCTGCGATGTGCTGAGGCCGAGGCTTCGGGCCGTCTTCGATACGTCGTCGGCGAAATGGTCGAGCAGGTCGAGCGCCTCGGCGAGCAGCGCCGGGAAGTCGTCATGGCCGACGCTCACGATCAGCTTGCTGCCCTTGATGCGGCTGCACCACAGCGCGCTCGGGGTGTAGAGCGCGGGCGGGGCGTCGGGGCGGTCGATCGGCAGGCTCACCGGCAGCCGATGCTGCAACGCGAGGTTGATGCGCAGCCGACGGATTGCCTCGCCGCGATTCAGGTCGAGGCTGCGTCGCTCGCCGGCCTGGGCGTGGATGCCGGTCGGACGGTGGGTCAAGCGCGCCATCGTGTCGGACTTGTTGCGATGCTGGCCGCCCGGGCCGGGGCCGCGCGTCGTGCGGTACTCGACATCTTTCAGCAGTTGCTCGATCGGAAGTGCCGACGGGTGCATCGTGCCGGATGGTAGCGGCGCCGTCCGACGCGATGATGCATGCTCCCACGAACGACCGAGCCTCGAGGGTTGCGCCGTCGAATGGTGAATCGGGTGAATCGATCGACGCTCCGCGCGCTCCTCGTTGCCGTGGTCGCCATCGCCGGCATCGCGGTCAGCCCTGTTTTGCCGTGGCTCGCGCCGCTCAACGCCGGCACGCCAGGACCGGCGAGCAAGCCGGCGCGTCCCAATCTCCTGCTGATCACGCTCGACACGACGCGCGCCGATCGGATCGCGCCGTGGGGTCCGGGCGGCGTGACGCCGACGCTCGATGCCCTGGCGGCGGAGAGCCTGGTCGCCACCCACGCCTACGCGCCGGCGCCGCTCACCTTTCCGTCGCACACCTCGATGCTGACCGGTCTCTATCCGTTCGCGCACGGTGTGCGCAACAACGACCTCTACCACCTCGATGGCTCGGCGCCCACGGTGGCGCGTATCCTGCAAGCCGCCGGCTATCGGACCGAGGCGATCGTCGCGGCGTCGGTGCTGCGCGCGACCACCGGTCTCGACCTCGGCTTCGAACGCTACTCCGATGTCGCGTTCAAACGCGGCCGCAACGGGGCGATCGAGGCGGAGCGACCGGCCAGCGACGTGAGCGCCGAGCTGCAAGTCCGGCTCGCGATCGACGATCCGCGCCCCTTCTTCTTGTGGGCCCACTACTTCGACGCTCACGCTCCCTACGCGGCCCCGAACGGTCCGCCCTCGACCGCCACCCTCATCGAGCAGTACGAAGCGGAGCTGCGCTATGTCGATAGTCAGATCGCGGGCGTGCTCGCCGCGCTGCGCAATCGCAAGCAGCTCGCAACCACGTGGATCGTCGTCTGTGGTGATCACGGCGAAGGGCTCGGTATCCAACAAGAGGCGAGCCACTCTTTTCTCTGTGAGGAAGGGACGCTGAGGATTCCGCTCTTCGTGCGGCGACCCGATGGCGAGCTGCGCGACCGGCTCGACACCCTGGCGAGCGCGGTCGACGTCGCTCCGACGCTCCTCGCGGCGGCTGGACTCGCGCCACCGGGAGCGGTGCACGGTCTCGATCTCGTCGCGGCCGCGCGCGTCCAAGCGGCGGGTGGCCCCGAGGCCGACGCGCTCGCCGATCGGGCGATCTGGTTCGAATCGTGGGCCGGCTGGCACCAGTTCCACTGGGCGCGCCTGGAAGGGGTCGTCGCCGGACACTTCAAGTATGTGAAGAACGTCCACGACGAGCTGTTCGACCTCGATGCCACACCGCTCGAATCGAAGAACCTCGCCGCCGAGCGCCCTGAGGTCCTGCGCGCGATGAAGCAACGCTACACGGAATTGCTCGAGCTGCCGATCGCCCACCTCGCCTCTGCCGCGCCGAGCCTCCCGCCGACCGAGGTCGCCCGCCTGCTCGAGCTTGGTTATCTCGCGCGGATGGTCGGCGACGAGGACACCAGCAAGGACGGGACGCTCGATCCGCGCGTGCACTACCAGAGCTGTCGCGATCTCCAGTACGCGATGGATCTCGCCCACCTCGGCAAGATCGACGACAGCGTCGCCCTCCTCGAGCGGCTGATCCGGGACTACCCGAAAAACACCCTCTTTCGCGAATTCCTCGGCAAGGTGCTGTTGCAAGCCGGCCGCAAGCAGGCGGCGGCGCGAGTCTTCGCCGCGGCGCTCGTCATCGACGGCGATCTGGTCGCTTCGAGCTTCAACCTCGCGGTCTACTTTCGCGAGTCGAACCAGCCCCAGGACGCGTGCGAGCTGCTCGAGCACGTCGTCGAGCTGAACCCGGTGCACCTGGAGGCGCGGCTCGAGCTGCGAACCGTGCACCAGGCCCTGCGCCAGCACGATCGCGTGCTGCTCGACGTGGTCGGCATCATCGGCCTCGTCGCGGAACTCGCTGATCACGAGAGCGAGGCCATCGCTCGCAGTGCACTCGACGAGTGGCTTCCCGACGCGGTGAAGCACCTCGCGCGCGACCCACGCCGTATCGAGCGGTTGCGGCGAGCGCTCGACGAGCTACCGGCCAGTACACACACTTCCATCGAGCGAGCGCGGGATATCCTGCGCCACGCGATCGAGTGACCGCGACCAGGAGGCCATCGAGTTGCCGAGCTTGCACCGATTTCCGCGATACGTGGTCGCCGCGCTCACCGCGTTCGGCGTGGCACTCGTCGCACCGCGCTGGGTGCCCGCTCCTGCCGCGGCGGCTGCGCGCGCGCTTGCTCCACAGTCGCCTCCGGCAGCCCACGCCCACCCGAACCTCCTGCTGATCACACTCGACACGACGCGTGCCGATCGGATCGCGCCGTGGGGGCCGGGCGGTGTGATGCCGAGTCTCGATGCACTCGCGGCGGAGAGCCTGGTCGCACTGAACGCCTATGCGACCGCGCCGCTCACGTTTCCTTCGCACACCTCGATGCTGACCGGGCTCTATCCGTTCGCCCACGGCGTACGCGACAACGACCTCTATCACCTCGACGCGTCGGCGCAGACGGTCGCGCGTTTGTTGCAAGTCGCGGGCTACCGCACCGAGGCGATCGTCGCCGCCTCGGTGCTGCGCTCGGGCACGGGCCTCGACAACGGCTTCGATCGCTACTCCGATGTCGAGTTCAAGCGCGGCCGCAACCTGGCGATCGAAGCCCAGCGGCCCGCCGACCAGGTGACCGATGAGGCGCTCGCACGGCTCGCGATCGACGACCCGCGCCCGTTCTTCCTTTGGGTGCACTACTTCGACGCGCATGCGCCGTATGCGGCTCCGGGCGGTCCGCCGCCGACCGCGAGCCTGGTCGAGCAGTACGAGGCCGAGCTGCACTTCGTGGATGGTCAGCTCGCGCGCCTCGTCGCC
>CAYRQC010000582.1:0-7212 GCA_964426265.1 uncultured Phycisphaerales bacterium
ACCTGATCGCCGCGCTGCGCGCGCGCGGCACCAAGGGGCTCACCGTCATCAGCAACAACTGCGGAGTCGACGACTTCGGGCTCGGCCTCCTGCTGGCGAACCGCCAGATCAAGAAGATGGTCTCGACCTACGTCTGCGAGAACCAGGCGTTCGAGCAGCAGTTCCTGAAGGGCGAGCTCGAAGTGGAGCTGGTGCCGCAAGGCACCTTTGCCGAGCGCATCCGGGCGGGCGGTGCCGGCATCCCCGCGTTCTTCACGCCGACCGGCGTCGGGACGCAGGTGAGCGAAGGCGGTCTGCCGCAGCTCTACGCGGCGGACGGATCGATCAAGAAGGCCTCGCCCGCCAAGGAGACGCGCGAGATCGACGGTCGCGTGTACGTGCTCGAAAGGGCGCTGAAGGCCGATTTTGCGCTGATCAAGGCGTGGAAAGCCGATCAGCTCGGCAACCTCCTCTTCCGCAAGACGGCGCGCAACTTCAGCCCGATGATGGCGACCGCGGCGAAGGTGACGATCGCCGAGGTCGAGGAGCTGGTGCCCGCCGGCATGCTCGATCCCGACGCGATCCACACGCCGTGCGTCTACATCGATCGGCTGCTGGTCGGCGGTCGCTACCAGAAGCGCATCGAGCAACGCACGGTTCGCAAGAAGGGAGGCGGACCATGAGCAGCACCGCGCTCACCGCCCGCGACCGCATCGTGCGGCGCTCCGCGCTGGAGATCCAGGACGGCTTCTTCGTCAACCTCGGCATCGGGCTGCCGACGTTGGTCGCCAACGCGATCCCGGCCGGCATGAGCCTCTTCTTCCAATCAGAGAACGGGATGCTCGGCATGGGTCCGTTCCCGTACGAAGGCGAGGAGGATGCTGACCTCATCAACGCCGGCAAGCAGACCGTCACCGAGCTGCCGGGAGCCTCCTTCTTCAGCAGCGCCGACAGCTTCGCGATGATCCGCGGCGGTCACATCGATCTCACCATCCTCGGCGCGATGCAGGTGTCGGTCGATGGCGACCTCGCCAACTGGATGATCCCCGGCAAGCTGGTGAAGGGGATGGGCGGTGCGATGGACCTGGTGGCCGGCGCGCGTCGCGTGATCGTCGCCATGGAGCACACCGCCAAAGGTGGCGAGCCGAAGATCCTGCCGGCCTGCACCCTGCCGCTGACCGGCAAGCGAGTCGTCCATCGCATCGTGACCGAGCTGGCGGTGCTCGACGTGCGGCCGGGTCAGCCGCTGCTGCTGCTCGAGCACGCACCCGGCGTCACGCCCGCCGAGATCCGCTCGAAGACGGCCGCGCCGATCGAGCTCGGGGCGGGGCTGCGCGAGATGGCGTTCGCGTAGGCCAGGTGGTTTCGCTCAGCCGCCGCTCTTCGAGCGCTCCTCCTTGGCGCGTTCGTCGAGCCGCCGGCGTTCAGCCTTGAGCTCGTCGGAGAGCGCCTCTTCAGCCGGCAGCTCGGCGAGCAGGGTGCGCCCCGCATCGCCATTGCCCGCGTCGAAGTAAACCGCCGCCAGTGCCAGCCCGAGCGCCGTCCGCTGCGAGTCGTCGGCCGCGAGCCGCGCGCGCTGACCGCCGCGGCCAAGCAGCAGCTCGAGCAGTCGCCGCGCGTCCAGGAGCGCCGCCGCGCCCTCGCGTCGTGCCGCCGCTCTCGCCTTCATCACCAGCACCTCGTTCGAGGCACTCGCCTCGTCAATCTCCTGGTCGAGCCAGCCGGAGCAGTTGCTCCACTCGCCCGCGAAGAAGAGCAGGGCGGCGACTCGCACCGCGACCACTTCGCGTTCGACCGCGCCGGCCGGCAGCGTCGCCATCAGCTCCGCCGCGCGCTCGGCGACCGTCTGCGCGTGCACCGGGCTCAGTTGCTCGCCGAGGTCGACCTCGATCATCCGCGCGAGGCGGCCGGCGGGTGTCTCGGCCGCGGTCTCGCCAGCGACGCGCTCGCACTCGGTGAAGGCGCGCTCGCGTGGTGCGGCATCGTGACCCGCCACGACGGCCCGCGCGAACTGGAGCCGGATGGCGGTGGCACGTTCCACGTGGTCGGGGCGCTCGACCTCTTCGAGCAGGCTCACCGCGAAGTAGTAGGCCCACTCCGCCTCGCGCAGCTCGAGGCAGCGATCGACGACATCGAGCTCGGTGGCGACGCCGACGTTTTCGGTCGTCGCTTGTCGCAGCACGGCGCGCAGCGCGGCGAACGCCTCGCGGCCGATCGCATCGGGCTCGACCGACGGCCCACCCTTGGGCAGCGCCGCCACGATCGCCCGGACGCCGTCCGCGTGACCGAGCTCCTTCAGGCCGCGCAGCAACACCTCACGCACCGCGGCGGCCGGCGCACCCTCCAGCAGTGCGTCGGCGAGCAGCGCGGCGGCGGCGGCCTCGCGACCGGGCACGTGGCAGAGCACTTTGCAGATCGGCTCGGCGAACGCGCGGTCGCGGAGCGCCGACGGCAACGCGAACCGCATCGCATCGAACGTGCGGCCCATCGTCTCGGCGTCGACGGCCTGCTCGACGGTGCCACTCCGCAGGCGCGCCGCGATCGTGTCGAGCAGCTGCGAGAGGCCGACCGCCGCGGCGAGCCGCACCTCGCCGGCCGGGTCCTCGGCCAGTGCACGGGTGAGCAGATCGACGACGAGGCGCGCCGGTGGCGGAGCGCTCGCGCGTCGCGCAATCTCGGCGGCGGCGCTGATCGCCAGCTCGCGCGTATGGGCCCGCTCACTTCCGGCTTGCGCCGCGACCGTGCCGATCACCTCGAGCGACGCCTCGTCACCGAGCAGGCGCAGCAGGTCGAGGCTGCCGTCGATGAACGGCGCGGACCATTGCGCCGCCCACAGCGCGATCGGCGAGGCGGTCGGTGACGCGGTTGACGGTGGGTTGGATGGTGCGGTCGATGGCGCAGTGGCCGGTGAGGTGGACGGCGCGGTCAACGGAGCGCTCCCCACCGTCGGTTCGCTCTTCACGGCAACCGCGAGCAGGGCGGAGAGCGTGCGCGCCACCTCGCCGCCGCCGCGATCACGTGGAATCCGGCGCAGGGCTGGAAGCAGGGCGACCCGCAGCGCGCTGTCGATGCTCGATTCGAGCGCTGCAAGCAGCTCCTTCGTCAGGAGCTCGTCACCATCCGAGAGCACCACCGCGAGCTCGGCGAGCCGGCGGAGCTCGTCGTGATCGAGCGGGCCGTGATCGAGCGCCCCGGCGAGCGCGCCGCGAGCAGTCGTCAGCATCCCACTCAGCCGTTCGCGCGCCACGCTGTTCGCACGCGCGAGCACTTCGTTGCGCGGCGTGTCGGGGCGTTGCGCCAGCTCGAGCAGACGCGCAAGGGCCGCTCGCCGAACGTCCCGCTCCGTGTGATCGAGCGCCGCGAGCGCCGCCTCGGGCAGGGCCTTCGCGAGCCGATCGATCTCGAGCTCGAGCAGGCGGCGGCGGGTCGCGTCGAGCGCCGCCCGAAGCGCCGGCACCACCTCACCGGCGCGCGCTGGCTCGCCGGCCAAGAGCTGCTCGAGACGAGCGAGTAACGGCGGCGCAAGTGCCGGATCGGGCACCACTTCGGCCAGCCGTGCGGCGTTGCTCCACGCAAGCAGTGGCGCGTGCGGCTCGCTCAACGTCTGTTCGAGCAAGGCGACCAGCTCACGCCGGCCGCGCTCGGCGAAGGCCTTCGCGACGGTCTCGATCGCCGCTGGCGTGAGCACTTCCGTGAGGAGGTCGCGGGTCGCTTCGATCCGCTCTTGTGGCGGGCGGGCGAGATCAGTCGCGACCTGCAATCGCTCGTTGAGGTGGTCGTCCGGCCGCGCGTCGGGCGGCGCTTCGACTCCCTGATCGCCCCTCTCCTCAGGCCGTTCGTCACGGGCGTGGAGCGACCCTACCAGCACCAGCAGGCTGGCCATGAGCCAACGACAACCGGAAGCGTCGAGCGCAGAGCCCAAGGCCCCCCCTACGGTTCGAGCGCCGAGACGTTGGCAAGCGCTCGCCACAGCCGCTCCCACGTCTGCGCAACGCTTTCGTTCGGCGGAATCGACAAGGTGAGTTCGGCGCACTCCTGATAGAGCGGTCGGCGCCGCCGCGCCACGGTGCGAATCTCCTCTTCCGCGTCGAGCGCCGTCAAGGGCGGCCGGTTGGACGAGCCGCGCAGCCGGGCGATCAACGCGCCCTCGTCGACGTCGAGAAAGAGGGCGAAGGCGTGCTCGCGCAGCAACGCACGATTGTCGGGCCGCTCGACCACTCCCCCACCGGGAGCGAGCACGATGCCGGGACGCACGATCACCCCGTCGAGTGTCTCCGCCTCGATCTGCCGGAAGGCCACCTCGCCCTCCTCGCGGAAGAGCGCCGCGATCGAGCGCCCCTGCGCCAGCTCGATCTCGCGATCGAGATCGAAGAGCGGCCGTTTCATCGCAGCAGCGAGCCGCGCGCCGAGCGTGCTCTTGCCCGCTCCGCGGTAGCCAAGCAACGCGATGCAATCGGTGAGCGAGCGCGCGATGGTAGCCCCAACGGGATTCGAACCCGTGCTTGATGGCTGAGAACCACCCGTCCTGGACCGGACTAGACTATGGGGCCAAACGATTCTTTCGGCCGGCCGAAAGAGGGCCGGGAAGATACTGACGCCTTATGCGAAAGCCAAGCCCCCGAACGGGGAAAAAAGAGCGGCACGACCGATCGACGCGCGGGCGTGCGGGAGTTCCGGCGCTCGTCACGATCGCGCTGCTCGGGATGGGATTGCTGGTCGCCATCGGCGTCGTGCTCTTGAAGAGCGGCGGCCCGCGCGAGGCGCCGCGCCCGAGTGATCCCGACCGCGTGCGCGGGAGCTCGAGCAACCCACCACCGCTCGTCAAGATCGATCTCGAGCAGCGCATCCGCGACGAAGTCAGGCGGGCCCTCGAACCGATCGAGATCACGGTGCCGCTCATCGACGGCGACGGCCATGCGGTCGAGCAGCCCTCCGGTCGCACGCGAACCGAGTACGCGGCGAACGACGGCGGCGCGTCCGATGGCTCCCTCGATGGCAGTACGTCGGGGAGCGCGATCGCCTTCGTCGTGCCGCGCCTCTGGCCGGAGCTGCCGCTGGTCCGTTTGCAGGCGAACGGCCTCGCGACCCGGCTGCTCCGCCGCGTCGTGCTGCCGGCCGCGAGCAGCACGCTCGATCCACTCCGGCTCTCCGCCGGCGCGAGCCTGCGTGGTCGCGCGGTGACCTCATCCGGTGACCCGGCGGCGCACGTGAACGTCGCGCTGTTCGAGATCGACCTCGACCCGCTCGCGGTCGCCGCTCACCCCGGCGAGCTGCTGCTCGCGACTGCACAGACCGATGGCCGCGGTGAGTTCCGCCTCGACCATTTGATGACGCGCTTCGTGCGGGTCGAGCTCGGCGCCACGGAGATCCTCGCGAACGGCGTGCGGACGGCGGTCGAGATCGGCGGTCCCGGCTTCGAGATCGAGATGGAGACGGCGGCTCCGCCGATCGAGGGACGGGTCGTCGATGGCGGTGGCGAACCGATTCGCGGCGCGTGCGTCGCCGCGTCGATGACTGGCCCCGACGAGCGTTCGTTCGACCGCGCCACCACCGACGGGAGCGGCCGCTTCGCGCTGCGATCGCTGGCGGTCGACTACTACGTCGTCACCGCCACCGCGCCGGGCTTTGAACGGGTGACGATCCGTAGCGCCCACAGCGGCGTTTCCGGCCTCGCGATCACGCTGCGACCGCTCGCGCGGGCGACCCTCGAGCTGGTCGGTGCACCCCGCGATCTGGCGGTGCCGGTCGTCTGGCGGACGCTCGCTACGACTGGCGTGAACCGCCGTCCGACCCGCCCGCCGGCGATCGGGTGGTTGCGGGATGGCCAGCTCGAGCTGCGCGGGATCACCGCAGGCACGCACGCGCTCGAGCTGACCGTTCCGGGCGCCATGCCCATCGAGACCGCCGCCGTCGAGTTCATCGCCGGAACGACCACCGCACTCGGCAGCTACACGCTCGAGCCCGGTGCGTCGGTCGTCGTACGGATGCGCGTGCCGGGCGGGCACGCGGCCGCAGGGCGTGCCGCACTCGCCGCACCCCACCACAGCGGCATCGCGCTCGAGCGCGACCTCTTCCTGCTACCCGATCACAGCGAGCGCGCCGCGCCCGCCGGTGGCCGGTTCGAATGGCTCGCACTGCCACCGGGGCCGCGCGTTCTGGCGCTGCGGGCCCCCGGCTGCGCCGATCGCGCCATCGCGATCACGGTTCCAACCTCCGGAGTGGTCGACCTCGGCGAGCTGGTGCTCGACGCGGCCGGTGCCGTGGAGGGTGTCGTGCGAAGGCTGAGTGGCGTGCCGCTCGCCGACGCAATGGTGGAGGCCGAGTGGGTCGGTGGTGCCATCCGCGAAGCCTCCACGACCCCCGATGGCCGCTTCCGTTTCGACCGCCTCCTCCCCGGCCGCTGGGAGCTGCGTCTCCTGCCGAGCGACGACGATCTCTCCTTCGACCTCGCCAACGCGATGAGCCCACCCGATCCGCCGCACGCCCTCCTCGACGTCACCGCCGGCACGACCACCTCCCACGACTTCCAACTCGACCACTGACCCGCCCACCGACGGATCCGTGCCTGGCACCCATCACCCGGCTGATCGGTGCCAGGCACAAACCCACCGATCAAGCGGTGGGTTTGGGCCAGGCACCTTCGCGGGCACCTTGGCGCGCGGCAGGGCGGCCGCAGGTCACTTCGTGTAGCTGCGTCGCGCCTTCTCGGCGGCGGTCATGAAACGCGTCATGATCTCGGCGACGAGTGGCGGCGCAGCGCTGGAAGCGTCCTCAAGCGCCTCCTTCGCCGGCTCGGGTGGCAGGCTCTTGGAGTCCGTTGGTGGTCGGACAAAGCCGATCCTCGCCCCTTTGGTGAGCGCGTTCTTGTCGGCCCAGATCAATAGGAGCTGCTCGGCACCGGCGAACGCCGCTGACGTCACCTTGCCCAGGTGGCGGCCCTTGCCATCGACGACCGCGTGGCCGGCACGCACCGGACGCGCAGTCGGATCGGTGACCTTTGCGCGCCAGATCTTGTGGGTGCGCTACTGCTCGCGCGCAAGCAGGGCATCGCGGCCGATGAAGAACGGCTTGTGGAACTTCACGAACGACGAGTAGCCGGCCCCGTGCGGTCCGATGTCGAACTCGCCGGCCAGCTCGTGGCCGTAGAGCGGGAAGCCGGCCTCCGTACGCGTCGAATCGCGCGCACCGAGCGCGGTGGCCATCACGCCCCGCGCCTTGCCCGCCTCGAGCAGC
>CAYRQC010000583.1:0-6879 GCA_964426265.1 uncultured Phycisphaerales bacterium
TGCCGATGCCGACCCGGTTCGAGGCGTCCGTGTACAGGGCGACGGTGCCGGCCGTGGCCGAGGTCGAGACGCGCAAAGTGACGCCGGAGCCCTGGATGGTCTGCGCCGCGCTGAAGGTGTTGGCGACCGAGGTGTAGGCGATCGTGCTCGGCAATACCGCCGAGTCGAGGAAGCCGGCGCCGGTCAGGATGCTGCCCGGGCGCAGCAGCACTCCCTGGTTGCTGACGATCACCCCAGCAGCGGAGAGCCGCCGGATCGCTTGGGAAGCAGCGGGCGTCACCTCGCGCGCGTGGTTGAAGTGGGTGTTGAGGTAGAGCGGAGCCGCCTGCGCCAGCGCGGCGATCAGCTCGTCGTCGATGCGTTGCGGCAAGGTGACCGGCACCCGGCTGCCGATCCGCAGGACGTCGAGATCACAGCGCTCGCGCACGAGCCGCAGCACGCGGCCGACATAGCTCGCCGGGAGATTCAGCGGATCACCGCCGGAGAGCAGCACGTCGCGAATCGCCGGTCGCGCCGCGATCGCCGCGACGCCGGCGTCGATCTCGGCGTCCGTGAGCCGCGTGAAGCCCCCCTCCCACTCGCGGCGGCGCATGCAGTGACGGCAGAGCGTCGAGCAGTAACTCGTCAGCAGGAAGAGTGCACGATCCGGATAGCGGTTGACGACTCCCTTCGCGATCTCGAGTTCCTCCTCGCGGAACGGGTCGGGCAGGCCGTCGGCGATCTCTTCGGCGGGATCGGGCAGCACCTGCGGCAGGATCGGATCGCGTGGATCGTCGGGACGCGCGAGCGCGAGGTAGCACGGCGTGACGGCGACTTCGCTCGCGGCGCCGGCGCGCTCCATCGCCGAGCGCGCGTCCGAGGAGATCGGGAAATCGTCACCGAGCACATCGAGGATCGCACCGACACTCGCGAGCCGATGAGCGACCTGCCAGCGCCAGTCGTCCCATGCGCCCGACGTGATCGCTTCGCCCCAGGCGCGCAGCGCGAAGGGGGGCAGATCAGGCAAACGCGAGCGTGCAGCAACCATGACGGCTCGGCATCGTAGCCACCTCCCTTCGGTGTCCGCGGTGCGCGTGCGGGTGCACGACGGCGTACCACCGCGCGCGACGGAGCACAACGGAGCCACACCCGATGCTCACCACTTGGCTGTTCGCCGCTTTGCTCCCGCTGCAAGCGGACGCACCGCCACCCGTTCGCTGCTTCGTCGCACCGGACGGCGATGACGCGCTCGACGGAGAAGCGCCGCGCCGCAACGCCACGAGCGGCCCGTTCCGGACGCTGCGACGCGCCTTCGATGAAGTACGGAAAGCCCGGCGAGCGAACGGCGGCGACTTGCCGGCAACGGCGTTGATCGAGCTCGTCGCCGGAACCTACGTCCTCGACGAACCGCTGCTCCTGACGAGCGACGACGGCGGCTCCGATCACGGCCCCGTGTACGTCTTCGTGGTGGCGCCGGAGGATCAGCCGCCGGGCGCCGGCCCGCCTCGCGCCACCATCAGCGGCGGCCGCCGCATCACCGACTGGCATCGCGAGACGGTCGCCGGTCGCGACCTCTTCGTCGCCGAGCTCGCCGACGTGAAAGCGGGTCGTTGGCACTTCCGCGAGCTCTTCGTGAACGGAGAACGCCGCACGCGCGCGCGGCATCCCGATCGCGGGTACCTCGCCGTTGCGGCACTGCACGCCACCGATGCACCCAAGCCCTGGAACGAGCCCGTCTCGCAGTTCTTCGCCGAACCGGCCGACCTCGCACCGTTGCGCGACGATCCGCATGCCGACGTCACCGTGATGTGCCGCTGGATCGAGAACCACGTGCGCACCGCGGCCGTCGACCTCGCGAGCGGGCTCGTCACGCTGCTCGACCCGACCGTCTTCAAGGTCGATCGAGGTGACCCCTACTACATCGAGTGCGCGGCCGCCCTCGATGCACCGGGTGAGTGGTGGCTCGACGAGGCGACTGGAAGGCTGCTCGTCGTGCCGCGACCGGGCGAGGAGCTGACGAGCGCCGAGGTGATCGCCCCGCGGCTCGATCGCCTGCTCGAGCTCGCCGGCGATCCCGCGACCAGCCGATTCGTCGAGCGGATCACCTTCGAGAACGTCGATTTCGCGCATGCGCAGTGGTGGTTCCCACCGCCGACGGAACCGGGAGGCCCGCGAGCGAGCGGCTTTCCGCAAGCCGCGGTCGGCGTTCCCGGTGCCATCGCCGCCGTCGGTGCCCACCGCTGCCGCTTCGAGAAGTGCAGCGTGCGCCACGTCGGTGGCTACGCGGTCGAGCTCGGGCGTGGCTGCCGGGACAACGCGCTCGTGGATTGCGACCTGACCGATCTCGGCGGTGGCGGCGTCAAGATCGGGACAACGGCCATCGCCTCATCGCAGAACGACCGGGCTCAATCCAACTCCGTGACCGGCTGCCGCATCGTCGATGGCGGTCGCGTCTTCCACAGTGCGATCGGAATCTGGGTCGGCCAGAGCCCGGCCAACACGATCGAGCGGAGCGAGATCGCCGACTTCTACTACACCGGCATCTCACTCGGCTGGACCTGGGGATACGGTGCGGCCGACGCCGGGGGTCAGCTCATCGACGGGAACCACGTACACCACATCGGCCAACGGCGCGATGGCGACGGCCCGATCCTCTCCGACATGGGCGGCATCTACACGCTGGGCGCACACGGCGGGACGACGATCCAAGGCAACTGGTTCCACGACATTGCCGCGCTCCGCTATGGCGGTTGGGGCATCTACTTCGACGAAGGCACCTCCCGCATCCTCGCGCGCCAGAACCTGGTCGTCCGCACGACCCATGGCGGCTTTCACCAGCACTACGGACGCGACAACGTGGTCGAGAACAACGTCTTCGCGGCCGGCCGCGACGCACAGCTCCAGCGCACGCGGGTCGAGGAACATCAGAGCTTCACGTTTCGCAACAACGTCGTCCTCTGGAAACAGGGAGAGCTCCTCGCCGGCGACTTCGTCAACGACGGCGTCGAGCTGCTGTCGAATCTCTACTGGCGATTCGGCGGCGGTGAGATCAGCTTCGCCGGTGGCACCTTCGCCGAGTGGCAGGCGCGCGGACGCGATGCCGGCTCGCAGATCGCGGATCCCTGCTTCAGTTCGGTGGAGAGCGATGACTGGTCGGTCGCCCCCGGCTCGGTGGCGGCAACGATCCTCAACCTGCCCGGATTCGTGGCGCCGATCTCGGAGGTGTTTCCGTGGCACCGTTGATGAAGAGGTCCGAAGTCGCCCGCATCCGCAGGACGTGGCACGCGTCCTGGTCATGCGTGAAGGGCACCCCGGATTCTGGAGCGTTTTTCTTGTTCAGACCCGTACGCTCCCGCGCCCTTCGAGACCGCTCGTCGCGCCTGTGAGTGCGAACCGTTCCTGCGGAGCGCGTCGGAGACCACCCATGGCCAAACGCAAGCCGGCCGCACCCCGCGGCTACCTCGACCTGCCACCTGCGCAATCGCGCTACGCGACCGCGCGCATCGCGGTCCTCCCCTGCCCCTTCGACGGCACGTCGACGTACGGCAAGGGCGCCGACCAGGGCCCCTCGAAGCTGATCGAAGCCTCGGGCCAAGTCGAGTACTACGACCTCGAGCTCGACCGCAGTGTCTGTGACCTCGGCGTCACCACGCTGCCTGCCGTGAAGTTCCCGAGCGACGATCCCGCCATGGCCGTCGCCGCGATCGAGCAGGCCGCGAGCCGGCCGATCCAGGACGGCAAGTTCCTGCTCGGGCTCGGCGGCGAGCACTCGGTCAGCATCGGCCTCACCCGCGCCGTGCGCGAGCAGTACGGCTCGTTCTCGCTGCTGCACGTCGATGCCCACGCCGACCTGCGCGCTGAATACATGGGCTCACCCTACAACCACGCTTGCGCGATCCACGCCATCGCCGAGGACGACCCGAAGGCGACGATCGTCTCGATCGGCATCCGGGCGGTGAGCCGCGAAGAGGTCGCCTATGCCAAGAAACGCGGCATCCACCTCTTCCCCGGCCATGTACTGCCCACTCGCAAGAACTGGATGCGCGAGGCCGTCGCGCTGCTGAAGGACCCCGTCTACGTCACGATCGACCTCGACGGCCTCGATCCGTCGATCCTCCCCTCGACCGGGACGCCGGTGCCGGGCGGCCTCTCGTGGTGGGACGTCGTCGGCCTGATCCGCGAGACCGGTCGCACCAAACGCGTCATCGCATGCGACGTGAACGAGCTCAAGCCCGATCCAGTGAACCACCACTCCGAGTTCCTGGCCGCGCAGCTCTCCTACAAGATGCTCGGCTGCTTCGTGCAGTGATCCACCACGCACCCGCGTTCAGACCAGGTACGACTTTCTCCGGAACCGCCAGAGCGCGATGAGCAGCGACAGTCCGGCGACCCAGAGCAACACCTGCAGCGACTCGCTCGCCGGCAGGAGCTCGATGCCGAAAGGACGCGCCAGGTTCACGTAGCCCTCATCGCCGCTCATCCGTGCGAGCAGCGTGTAGACGTGGTGCAACACCGTGTAGCGCGCCGTCGTGCCCGGCATGGTCGCCGCCCACTCCTCCCAGACGAACAGGAGTGTGAGCCCGACCAGCAGCGGCCAGCGGACCAGTACCGACAGCAGCACGAAGAAGGCGCAGTAGGCGAAGAGCGAAAGCGCGAGACCGACCAGCGCCCACCCGAGCACCGGCAGGTCGACCAGCAGCGCCTCGAAGCCGAGCTGGCCCGCCGTCGCGAGATAGAGCGCGACGAAGCTCGCGCCGAGCAGCACTGCTGCCGTCGCGATCGCCGTCAACCAACGACCGAGCAGGAGCGCGGCGCGCGGCACCGGTCGCGTGAGCAGGTAGGGCAGCGTCTTGCCCTCGATCTCCTCGCCAAGCGCGCCGCACCCGAGGAAGAGCACCACGATCAGGTTGACGCGCGCGAAGTAGAAGGTCGTGAGGGTCTCGACGAAGCCGACCGCTCCCTTCGCCCCCGCGCCCGCGCGCACCAGCTCGAGCCCCGGCGCGATCAGCGGCAACGCGCAGAGCAGCATCAGCGTGAACCCGCGACGCCCCCGCAGCAGCGTCAGCCCCGAGACGCGCATCGTCGCCACGATGCCGTCGAGCACGCCTCGTGGGTCAGGCGACAAGGTAGTCGAAGACCGCTTGGAGGTTGTCATCGGTCGATTCGTACTCGCGGACCGTGATCCAGCCGTCGGCCGCGATGCGTCCGAGGCGGTCGAAGAAGACGCCCGGCTCGATCACCTCGAACTGCGCCTCGGCGGTGCCGACACGCACGCTCACGACGCCCGGCTCCTCGATCAGGAGGCGCGCGAGCCCGCGCGGATCGTCGGTCGCGACGCGGACGTGGTGCGGGCGCGCATCGAGCGCGTGGCGGATCTCGTCGATCGTCCCTTCGGCGAGCACGCGCCCACGATGGATGAGCGCGATGCGGCGCGTCATCTTCTCGACCTCGTGCAGCACGTGGCCCGAGACGACCACCGTGTGGCCCGCGGCGCCGAGCTCACGCACCAGATCGATCACCTCGCGCCGACCGACGGGATCCAACCCGTTGAGCGGCTCGTCGAGCACGATCAGCTCGGGGTCGTGGGCGATCGCCTGCGCGATGCGCAGCCGCTGTCGCATCCCCTTGCTGTAGGCGCCCACCTTCTTCTCGGCCGCCCCCGCCAGCCCGACGCGGACGAGCGCCCGCTCCGCGCGGTCGGCCGCCGCGGCCACCGTGAAGCCACCGTAGTGCAGTAGCACGACGAGGTGGCGCCGACCGGTGAGGTGGTCCCAGAGATCCTCGTGCTCCGGTGAGTGGCCGAGCTTGCACAACACCGACGGCCGCGCGAACGGCGCCTCGCCGAAGACGCGAACGTCGCCCTGGCTCGGCGGCATCTGCCCGGTCACCAGCCGCATCAACGTCGACTTGCCGGCACCGTTGGGACCGAGCAGGCCAGTCACGCCGGGCCGGAACTCGAGCGACACGTCGTTCAGCCCGATCACCGGCCCATACCAGTGCGAGACCTTGCTGAGCGCGATGGTGGCCGGGGCTGCGGCCGCCGGGACCACGACGGGTGGATCACCCGACGAAGCGGAGCTGCCGGCCGTGGCGTCGTGCGGGCTCATCGCGACCCGGCCTCCACGACGACGTCCTGGCGGCGCAGCACCATGACCACGATCGCGAGCGACGCCAAGCACCACGCAGCCACCGAGAGCCACGCCGCCGCCGGTGACGACTGCGCGAAGAACTTGACCGCCGCGAAGACGTCCTCCATCTCGCTGCGCACCATGGCCGGCGCGTCACCGACGGCGCGGTCGAGCAGGTCACCGACGGAGAAGAGCTGGAAGCCGATCGCGAACAGCGCCTCGTTCGGCGATGCCGCGGCGAGCGCCGCCTTGCCAAGCCGCGCGCCGATGAGCGACGTGAAGGCCGGCAGGAAAACCACCAGCGTGAACCAGATGAGCCCCGCGAACATCGGCCGGCGGCAGAGCGCCGACGTTGCCAGGATGGTGAGCGAGTAGACCAGGATCACGGCGACGTTCTGGACGACGATCGGCAGGAGCACCGGCAGCGCGTCGCGCAGCGAGTGCTCGCCGGGATCGCTCATGACCCCCATCAGCCAGAGCGCGAGATTCGGGATCAACGTGAAGGCCGCCACGAACCAGCCGATCACGCCGAGCTTGCCGAGCACGTAGTCGGTGATCGTGAGCGGACGCGAAAGATAGAGCGGCAGCGCCCCACTTGCCCGATCGCGCGCGATCAAGCCCGAACCGAAGAGCACGGTGTAGATCATCAAGAACAGCGAGTTGAAGCGCGTGAGCGCCGGGTACTGGATCGCGCGATAGGGTGCGAGCGTGTCGAGGAAGTGGAGGAACTCGGGCCCCAGGAAGCTCGGCCGGAAGTAGAGCGCGTAGTTGA